>JAMCZU010000023.1 GCA_023485405.1 Patescibacteria group bacterium | reverse complement strand
TTCTATAATTATCACCGACCACACTTTGGCTTAGGCATGGATGGTCGCATCCCTTATATGCAACTTAGAAAATATATTAACGATAACAGACAGAATATCAATGTCAAAAGAACTATGATACTGTACATTTTTTGACTTTTCAAAGGGTTCGTGTTATACTAATGGCGCAATTTAATCGTACCTTGCAACACAAGGAGGTGGTAGGATGGCAAGTAATTCGTGTTTCTCCATCAATTTCGCCAAATGAAGGGAGGGTTTGGAAATGGCGAAATACGATGAGTTTCCTCGCTCATCTTGTACGGGTCACGGACTATTCAAACAGTCTGTTGGACCAAAGCCAGGAGAACGGCAGGAAGCAAGACGGACGGCAGCAACAATTGCGGCTAGACAAGCTATTGGAGCAGAAACGGCTGAAGAGGCTGCTTCGATCATTAATCGAAGCAGAAAGCAAGCACGTCTGTTCCATGAGGTTTTCACGGCCGAAATGCAAAGATAGCTGCTGACGCTGAAAGGGAAAAAGAAGCAAAACCAAGAGGGAGGTAAGTTATGGCGGAACTACGAAGATTTGTCTTCAACCTTCTCGCGGCAAGCGAATACCGACCGACTCCTCCCTCTTTACTCAAAATTGTGGGGGAGAAATTTCGGTGGTATCGCTCGATCAAGATAGAGATTAATCTGCCTTCAGAGCAGCAACTTTGCTCTAGCCATCCTAATTTGATAGAAAGTGTAGTGGCAGAATTTCCGCAACTTTCAGCTTTACATGGTGGGATTACTTGCGGCCGAGATATGGATTTTATCCGTGAACTTGAAGAAGGAACAGCGGGATCGCTTGGACATCTTTGGGAACATATTGCCGCGCAAGCCTTTGATGATGTTTCCAGTCAACTTGGTTATGGTGACCATGAATTTGTCTGGTACACTTGTCGGAACAAAAGAAGCAGATGGCATAAGACGATCTATAGTATTCTCTGCTTCCACGAAGTAGAACCACCACCAGAGTTTAACGATCTGGAAAGATTGACTACTGGATACCTTAACGCTTTATTCGAAGGAAGAGATTTCCCTATTATCAAGCGCATCAAAGATTTTGTTGCGCATCGAACCGATACTTAGCCCCGGCATTTTGCTGGGGCTTTTCTTTAAACCAATGTCCACCTACGAGGTGGACATTAACGGTGGAAAAGGATAGACAAATTTAAATCCTTATGCTAAAATGAAAAAAGAAAATGAAATTACAAGAATTAACCAAACAATTTGGCAAAAAAAATATTCCTCAAATTCATCCGGGTGATACGATTCGGGTTTCTTTTAAAATTACTGAAGGTAAAAAAACTCGCATTCAAGCTTTTGAGGGAATTTGCATTGCTCTTAAAAATGGCCAAAGCCTCAATGGCAGTTTTACGGTCAGAAAAATTTCTTCGGGTATTGGAGTGGAAAGAGTTTTTCCTTTACATTCACCACTCGTGACCAAAATTGAAAAGATAAAATCTCGTCAGGTCAGACAGTCTAAACTCTACTTTGTTCGTGGATTAGTTGGTAAAAAAGCTAAAAAAGCCCGTGAAGAAAAAGACTACAAAATGTGGGAAGAAGCAGTCGCAGAAGAAGAAATAGAAAAGATTGAAGAAGAAAAGAAAATAGAAGCGGAAAAGAAAGCAGAAGAGAAAGCCAAAGAAAAAGAGCAACTCGAAAAGCAGTTTGAACAAGCAGTTTCACAGCACACTCAAGAAGAAAAAACGTCTAAATAAAAATGACTTTTAGTCGCAAAAGGTTGGGGAAACACGGGGAAGATCTCGCTTTAAAATATCTTGAGCAGAAGGGCTATAAACTATTAGCTAGAAACTTAAGGCTTTTTTGTGGTGAAATTGATCTCTTATTTTGTGACCAAGATACTTTGGTAATCGTAGAAGTAAAGACTAAATCGGATGAAAGTTTTGGTTTACCTCAAGAAATGGTAAACTATAAAAAGAAAAAGAAATTATTGCAGCTGGCAAAGGCTTTATGGCAAAAATATCCTAATAAAACAATCAGAATTGACGTAATTGCCGTTGACGATAGAAATAAAAAAATAGAACATATAGTTAATGCTGTTGAAGAATGATTGTTCGCCAATATTCATCAAAGTACCGGACTCGATTTTCCCAGCGTGAAAATCGGTCCTAAGCGCTCGCCTCGCTCGTTCACTGCGTTCACACCTGCCCGCTCGGCTCCGCGATTTACTTTGATAAATATATGGCTCGCTTAAGAAAAGTTTGAAAATTATATCATTGAAAATTCAATGAAAATTTAAAATTAAAAATTGGAATTTTTTAAATTATGAATGAAGAAATTAGAACAAGAATAGCACCCAGTCCAACTGGACTGTTGCATGTAGGTACGGCACACACCGCTTTATTTAACTGGCTTTTTGCTCGCTCAAAGCAGGGTAAGTTTATTATGAGGATTGAAGATACGGATAAAGAACGTTCTCGTGATGAGTTTATTGACGATATCACCGATGGTCTGATTTGGCTCGGGCTTGATTGGGATGAAGGACCGGAACGTGGTGACGGTTATGGTCCATACTTGCAAAGCAAGCGCTTCGAGATTTACAAAAAATATGCTCAAGAACTTTTGGACAATAAAAAAGCTTATTATTGTTATTGTACCCCTGAAGAATTAGAAAAAGAGCGAAAGGAACAATCAAAAAATAAACAAGCGCCTAAATATAGCGGTCGTTGTTGTAATTTAACCGAATCACAGATTGCTAAATTTAAAGCTGAAGGTCGCAAACCTTCAGTTAGGTTTAAAGTTGAATCCAAACAAATTAAATTTAAAGATTTAATTAAAGGAATAGTAGAGTTTGATACTGGTTTATTTGGCGATTTTGTCATTATGAAATCAGACGGTACACCAACTTTTATGTTCGCCGGCGCGATTGATGATTTCTTGATGAAAATCTCTCATGTTATTCGAGGTGAGGATCATCTTTCTAATACTCCTCGTCAAATTTTGTTAGACGAAGCGCTTAATTTTGCTATTCCCGAATATGGTCATTTACCCTTAATTTTGAATCCCGATCGAACGAAACTTTCAAAACGCAAAAATCCGACGTCGCTTTCGGAGGATTTTATAAAAAAAGGTTATCTACCCGAAGCAATGATTAATTTCCTAGTTCTAATGGGTTGGTCAGCAGAAAGTGGCCAAGAATTTTGGACCCTTAAAGATTTAATTAATGAGTTTAGTTTTGATAATGTTGGCAAAAGTCCATCGGTTTTTGATCAAAAAAAATTAGATTTTTTGAATGGTTACTATATTCGTAAGATGTCAATTGGTGATTTAGCCAAAATTGCGGCTGACTTTTTAGGTAAAAATGAAATGGTTAAAGATGGTAATAAATTTATGGTGGCACTTTCATTAGTTCAGGAAAGACTAAAAAATCTTTCCGAAATACCCGAACAAATTGAATTCTTTTTTAAAGAACCCTCGTCTTACAAAGATATAATCGTGCCTAAAAATGGCACTTTGGAAAAAACTAAAAAAGCTTTAGTAGAATCTCTAAAATATCTGGAAGAAGAAAACGATTTCGGCCGTGATTCTTTAGAGCAGTTGCTTCGAGCGGTGGCGACTAAAAATGGTTTTTCAGCGGGTGTTGTTTTGTGGCCAATTCGAGTGGCACTAACTGGCAAAATAGCTTCGCCTGGTACTTTTGAAGTTTTGGAAGCTTTAGGGAAAGAAGAAAGTTTAAAGCGTATTAAAAAAGCGATCGAAGTGATAAAATAAAAGTATGAAGTTAAAGGTCTTAGAGATAATTGGCGATGCGACTTTGGCAGGGGCGCCGCGGCACTTATTGACGCTCTTGGAAAATTTTGATTATAAAAAATTTGAAATTTTTGTGATTTGTCCGCCAGGGCCATTAGCAGGAGAAATTAAAACACTGAAAGAATCAGTCAATTTATATATTGTGCCGATGCACTCAAGGTTTGATCTAAAGGCAATTAAGGAAATAAGATTAAATATCAAACATATTAAACCAAATTTAATTCATGTTCATGGCACTCGCGCTGGGTTGCTCGGAAGACTAGCGGCCATTGGTTTAAAATTTCCTTTAATTTATACTGAGCATCTTTGGACCAGGGATTATCATTTATCCTCGCATTTAGAAAATATTTTACAAATTACTGGCTTGTGGTTTTTGGATATGTTTACCGATCAAAATATTGCTGTCTCGCAAGCGGTCAAAGATTTTATGGTAGAAAGCCAGGTTTCGCGCGCGGAAAAAATTACAGTAATTTATAATGCGATTTCGCCATCTAAAAAGAAAGCCAAAATCTTTTCTGGCAAAGATGTGACGCTTGGTACTGTTGGTACTTTAAATCTTCAAAAAGGAATTCAGCATTTAATTTCAGCTATGCCAAAAATAATTAAAGAATTTCCAAAAACAAAATTAGTAATCGTTGGAGAAGGATTTTACAAAGATCATTTGAAAGAGCTGGTTCGAAAAATGAAACTTAGTCGGTCAGTGACTTTTACTGGTTTTGCCAAAGATATCGAAGAGGAAATGATTAATTTTGATATTTATGTTCAACCGTCAATTTCAGAAAGTTTTGGTTTAGCCATTGTTCAGGCGATGGATTTAGGTCTGCCGGTGGTGGCCACAAACACGGGTGGTATTCCGGAAGTAGTCACTACTGGTAAGACTGGTCTTTTGGTGGAGGCAGCGAGTCCCTCGGCTTTAACCAGCGCTATTTTAACTTTGCTCCGTGATCAAGAAAAAGCCAAAGAGATGGGCAAATTAGGGGCCGAAGAGGCAAAAATTAGATTTAATTTAAAAGATTTAATTGAAGAAACAGAAGGAATTTATGAAAAGGTTGCTCAAAACCGGGCTTAGTTTAGTCAGTCTCCGCAGGGCTTTAGGTTTTGGGAGCTTTTTTGCGGCCACTAAATTTGATCTCCACATTAGTCAGCCCAAGTTAGAATTTAAAAATGCTTTAGTTCTTTCGCCCCACCCGGACGATGATACTTTTGGCTTAGGTGGGACAATTAAAAAAATGACAACTTATGGGACAAAAGTGACGGTAGCTTATTTTTGTGACGGTTCGGGCGGAGTAAAAGAAGGTCGTGGTGAAGGGGAAGAATTAGGTATTTCGTCACGCCGCGATGAAAATTTAATCGCTTTGCGTAAGACTGAAGCTGAAAAAGCAGCGGCTATTTTAGGTATTAACGAATTGGTTTTTTGGGGTTATCCGGATGGTAAGTTAGCGTCAGGAACCGCCGCGACCATGGCCTTAGAAGACTTGATTGAGAAAGTTAAACCTGATATAATCTTTTTGCCTTCTTTTTTAGATAACCACGGCGATCACCGAGTCGTCAATGAAATTTTTATCAATGCCGCTCGAAAATATCCGGAAATTTCTAAAATTCAGATTTGGGCTTATGAAATTTGGACACCGATTTTAGCCAATCGGTTAGTTGATATCACGCTCTATATTAAAACTAAAAAAGAAGCGATTTTGGCGCACGAATCGCAACTTAAAACGCGTGGGTATGATAAAGCCATTCTTGGTCTCAACCAATATCGGGCAGAAATCAATAAAATTTCTGGGTTTGCGGAAGCCTTTTTTGCTGTCCCATTTGATTTGTATTTAAAATTGTATCGGAAAAGTTGAGGTGAAACCGAAATCCGCTTTTGGCGGATTGAATTATTCCCGGGTCGTATAGCGGTAGTACGCGAGGTTCTGGTCCTCGTAACCTTGGTTCGAATCCAAGCCCGGGAGCCAAAATTAAATTTAACCCAAATGTCCACCTCGTAGGTGGACATTTGGTAAACATATAGCTTTTTAATACATGTTTTTATCAGAGGATTTATTTGTTTTTAGCAACCGCAATCTGGTATTTTTTTAATCATTTTCATCATCATCATTTTAATCACCTCCTTTCTTAATTTGATTATAAATAGTTAAGTTGAAAAATGGCTGAAAAAAACTTAAATTTTTCTTATTTAGAAATTAATTCAATATACTAAAAAACTGCTTAAAATTTTAGGTCCTAATTTTACACCCAAATATTTTTAAGCAGGCATATAATAGCTAGGAAGTATTATTTTATTTTCAGATGTTTTTTTCTTAATTTGTTGAAGCAATTTGTTTTTAAGATTTTTAAGTTTGATTTCGAGATTTTTTTTGGCTATTTTGACTTTAGTTATTTGTTTTTGAGTGACTTCTTTTAATTTTGGTTTTAATTTTTTTAGTCTAAGCTTCTGTAATTTTAATTTAATATCGTTAACAGCTTTTTGAACTTTGTTAACTGATGATTGTGAAACCACAGAAGAGCCGGTGGTTCCTTGTTGTCCGTATTGTCCAGCGTTATAATTGGACGTGCCATATGGGCTAGCTAGAACATTTTTTGGCAATATAAATGTAGTGGCGATTATAAAAACTATTAACAAAAATAAATTAATCACTATCTTTTTTTTCTTTGATTTGCTAATATGTAATTGTTGAATCATTTAGTATCTTTCCTGAATATTAGATTATATTTATCTTTCGTTATTAATATTATAACATGAAGCTAACAAAAGAAAGGAAAATAAGATGTTTGGATTAGGTACAGAGGAATTAATCCTCATATTAATAATAGTACTAGTGTTATTTGGGGCTACCAAGTTGCCGCAGTTAGCTAAGGGCATTGGTCAATCAATTAGGGAACTTCGAAAGGGACTTTCTGACGATCCGCATGCTAAGGCCGAAGATAAAAAAGAACACCAAGGAGATGCCGAAAAAAAGGCTTAAGGTAGATGTTAACAAAACAATCGTTTTCTGATCATATTAATGAACTCAGACTACGTTTGTTAGTTTGGTTTATTTTTTTTATTCTCGGAAGTGTAATCGGATTTATTAAAAGCAATTTTTTACTCACATTGTTAGTTAAACCCTTAGGGGAATCTTTGTTTTATACTTCACCGATGGGTGGTTTTAATTTTGTGATGCAAACAGCTATCCTTTTTGGTTTTTTAGTTTCTTTGCCAATTTTAACTTATGAAATTATAAAATTCTGCCAGCCTATTTTATCTGAAAATGTTAAAAAAATTGTACCCAAACTGGTCTTTTTTTCTTTTTGTTTACTAATCATTAGTTTACTAGTTGGTTTTTATTTCTTTATTCCGGCTGCCATTCATTTTTTAAAAGGTTTTGGTAACGGGCAAATACAGGCACTTATCACTACCAGTGAGTATTTTTCTTTTATTATGATCTATTTGATTGGACTGGGGATATTATTCCAAATGCCAGTCATCATATTATTGATAAATTATGCCCATCAAATAAGCATAAAACAACTAATGAAGTGGCAAAAAATAATGATTGTTTCGAGTTTTATTGTGGCTGCCATTCTCACGCCGACACCTGACCCAGTTAACCAAACCATTATGGCTTTGCCGATTATAATCTTATACGAACTTTCTGTTTTTCTTGTCTGGATGGTCAATAAGGATAAAAAACCGTTTCGAAAAGATACTTTTGTTTGGTATTTCTTTATTTTTTTCCTGGTGACAATCATAACAATGTTGGTAGTTCTTGATGTTTTATTGATATCTAATAAATAATTTTATATTATTAAATTAATATTGTTCTTTGGGAGGGAAAGTGAATTTATTTAAAGAGCTCTTGGAAAAGGAAATGGACAGACGGGAATTTTTAGTTCATATTGGCGCTTTGCTTCTAGCGGTAATTGGTATTAGTGCCCTTCTGCGAACTCTATCTAACCCTCATCTTTTAAAGAAAACAAATGGATTTGGGTCAAACAGTTATGGGGGTAAAGAAGGGGTATTGAAATGACAGCCAGATTGCCTATCCCTGGTGGTGACGATGGTAATTGGGGGAATATTTTAAATGAATTTTTAAATACTGCGCATAATGATGATGGTACTCTAAAGAATACCACAGGTACTAATACTGGAGATGAAACTCAAGCAACGATCAAAACAAAATTAGGGGCAGCCACTGATGGTCAAGATGGTTATTTAACTCAAGGAGACCATGTTACTTTTAACACCAAACAACCTGCAACAGCTGGACTGTCTGCTCTTGCCACGACCAATGAGACTTTAGAAATTCCCATCAACGATGGTGGCACTGCCAAGAAAATTACTAAATCAAATTTATTAAAAAAAGCCAATGTTTTCACGGTTGGTGCTTCTGGCTGTGACTATACTGTTTTACAAGATGCAGTTACAGCTGCTGCGGCAATAGCGACTGCAAGTAATCGTTATTTAATTTTAGGTATGCCGGGCTGCGATCATGTTTTTACTAAAGCGGCCAATGTTGATGTAAAATTTTTAAATGCTCCAGTTCGGCATAGCCAAGGATTATATCCTGCCGATGAAGTAACCCAATTTCCTTATTCATTAAATCAAACTGGAATGTTGGTTGCTCTTCGGTCAGATGATGGATATTCAAACTGGCTGATTGCTGATGCCGCTTTTGCTATTAATGGTGTGAATAAGTCTGCGGCTGAGTATTGTGCTTATTATGGTATACCAGTCACACATGCCATAGTGAATAATCTTATTGGCACTGCCAGTCATTTCACCACTGCTCAAATTTGTACTTTAGTTGAAAAATATGGTTGCTCTCTTGCTTCTCATTCGTATACTCATGGAAATGGCCCGGCTACAATGGCTGAGCTAACTAATGAAGTTAATACTTCTATTGCTGAACTTCGTGATATTACTAGAGCTTCTGCTCCTTCCAATAGATTAGGTGCGCCAATTCGTGGTTTTGTTTTTCCTGGTACTTGGGGAACTGCTGGTGATGCTGCTAATGTTGCATCATTGGTTGAAAATTCTGTTGATCTTGATAAATGGATAGCGCGCCATATTCGAGAAAATGTTGAGTGGTCTTCTTCTTATGTTATTGGGGATAGCGGTTCGATTGGTTGGCCTGGACCAATTCCTCATTTTAAAAGGTATATTGGCATTAGTGTCTTTTCGTCATTGGCTGCTGCAAAGGCTTTGCTTGAGCGTTGTGCTAGGCCTGGTGCAAGATTAGAAGTTTTAATTCATGACCCTTTAGATGCTGCGAATAAATTACCGCTTACATATTTTGTTCAAGCTGTTGTGGCTCTTCGTGAAGATCGAGCAACTTATCCGACCAGGCGTGTTGATGCTGTGACTTGCGATGCTCTTCATCTTGGTGTTCAAGCTCAATCACCAATTTACGATGCTGCGCATATTATTCAATCACCTGTTGGTATGATAACTCGTGAAGATTTTTGGAATTTTAGTGTTGGAGCTTGGCCAGCCGATCGAGCTGATTTTATAAATGTTGATGGTGGTACAGTTACTATTGGTAATGATGTAACTGAAGGTAATTATCTCCAAGTTGTTAATTCTTCTGGTTCTACAAAAAATATCTTTTTATATTTAAATTGTATTCCTGGTCGTCATTCGATATTTAGCATGAGAATAAAACTTGCTGTTGCTGCTAATGTTGAATGGACTTATGGTGTTTTTTATGATCCTACTGATGATGTTAATCTAACTGAAACAGCTTTATATTATGTTCTTTGGGATAGTAGATATGTGCCGAATACTTGGTCTACTTTTTCAATCCCTATTCTTGTGCCTGATTGGTCTAATGGTCGTACTGAAATATTACTTCGTGTTCCTGATGGTGCAACTTTTCAAATTACAAATATTAATTGTATGCTTGATTAAAATGAAAATAAATACTGCTATAATATCTAATGTATTATTCTAACTTAAAAGCTATTTCTTAGGGAGGGAAAGTGAATTTATTTAAAGAGCTCTTGGAAAAGGAAATGGACAGACGGGAATTTTTAGTTCATATTGGCGCTTTGCTTCTAGCGGTAATTGGTATTAGTGCCCTTCTGCGAACTCTATCTAACCCTCATCTTTTAAAGAAAACAAATGGATTTGGGTCAAACAGTTATGGGGGTAAAGAAGGGGTATTGAAATGACAGCCAGATTGCCTATCCCTGGTGGTGATGATGGTAATTGGGGGAATATTTTAAATGAATTTTTAAATACTTCTCACGAAGCTGATGGGACTCTAAAACCAATTGATAAAAGTAAGGTTGGTTTAACTAATGTTGACAATACTTCCGATGCCAACAAGCCAGTTTCAACTGCTACCCAAACTGCCCTTAATTTAAAAGCTGGTAAACCTTCCAATATTTATACTGTTGGTACGAGTGGCTGTGATTATACTACTGTTCAGGCTGCTGTAGATGCGGCGGTTGCCGCGGGAGCATCTGAAACAAATAGATATACAGTAATTTGTGGTGAGGGTGTAATTCCTACACCATCTAACAATGCGTATATAACAGTAATGCGCTCCTCTGATATTTCCCTCAAAGTTGGACAGCTTGGTACTCAAACTCCTAATATACCCAATGATTATTGGGGTACAGATTGGGACATGCCGCTGGTAGCACTCACAAATGATGACGGTGCTGATAATTTTTTTACTGCTGATATTGGTGGTGGTATTACTCCATTTCAGTATCTTATTCAAAATGGAGTTCCCTGTGGCCATTCTGTGCCTTCTAGTTTTGTTGGAACTGCTGGAAAGATGTATGCTCGTCATTTACATATGTTAAAAACTGTAGCTGGCGCATCAATTTTAGGACATACCTGGACACACAGTAACTCTTATCCAGTAACCGATTCAAATTGGATAAAAGAATTAATTGCTAGTAGAGATTATTTAAATAGTTTATCTACTGAAGCTGCTGTTGCAGATGCGACTGTAAATATCACGAATTGGTATTATAGACCGATTAAAGCTGGTGCAGTTAGCTCAGATGCTGCTATGACTGAATATATTTATAAAGAAGTTGGGGCAAATGTAAGAGCTTATGCTGCTAATGGTGGATTTCCTGATAATGCTAATGTTGGGATTGACAATATGAGAGGTAACTATGGCGAATTAACTCGTGGAGGTTACCTGTTTTCTACTGGTGGTCTTGATGGAGGTAATATTTATAGCAAAAATGGGAGTGTCAGTCAACCGCGTTATCTTATACATAGAATTACAATAGGAGAAGCCGCTAACTGTGTTGCCGCTAACGCCACTAATTTGAGGTATACTGATGCTCGTACTATGTTTAATTTCCATGCCAATGGTATTAATCATAACTGGGCGTTTTGGAAAGCAGATATTGATCGCTTGATTGCTGCTCGCAATGCTGGATATATTGCTTTGGTTCATCCTGATACTCTAGCTCTCGCCAAGACAATTGCTCCGTTTATTGATGCCGCTACTGGAGCGGTGTTAGGTCGAACTGCTTGGTCTGCACCGTGGCCGAATGATGGTAGTGGTACAACTGTGGCACTACCAGCTACACTTAATAATGGTCAAACTGTTGGTATGGATAGACTCATACAAACTGGAAGACCAATGATATTTAGAGCACAGGTACAGATAGTAGGTGCAAACTCTTTGGTACAGACAAACATCCAGTATTTATATCAGCCGGATCATACGTCAACGAATTGGAATGGGGTGTATGTTCGATATTACTCAACTATAACAAATACTGGTGCATTGGAGACAAATCCATACTTGGCGGGCGTAACTAATCAGTGGATATATGTGCCACTTAATCCACCAGCATGGGCGACTCGGGTGATTGTACAAATAGCGTGTGCAGGTCCTTCTGACCCTCGTCAAATTGTGGTTGACAAGATTGGGTTAAGGTAACTAATATTTTATTATAATTAAAAACTGTTGGGTGTACTTATCCACAGTTGACAAAGAAATATACCATTGATAACTTAAAACTACCTTTAAAATTTAAACTTATGAGTATGGGTAATCCTGTGGGAATCAGGAGCAGTCCCGCTACTGTGAATCCGACATGACGTCGGACAAGCCAGAAAACCTACTTATAAGTTAATTTTAAGCCTTCGGTCGAAAAGGCAAATAAAACCTTAGTTTTTTATTTTGTTTCGACTGACTAAGGATTTTTTAATTTTAAGGAGGTTTAGTGAAAAAATTTTGGCAATTTACTTGGTTTCCGGTTGTGGCAATGACTTTAATTGGTTTAATTTATTTAGGCGGGGTGTTTTTAAAAAACCCAAAATTGGCTGAAGCCAAGATAAAACAAAAAGTGCCGGTGGCGGTAACATCTAATATTACGCCAACAGCTCAACCAACTAAAAATCAAATTATACCAACACCCCAATCAGTCGAAACTCAATCAACTCCATTTTTGGTAACGCAAGAAACACCCGTTTTTGTGCCAACGCTAACACCAAATTCAACGTCAAAACCACATCGCAGTTCGACTGCAATTAATTTTGCGCCCACCTCAATTCCTATTGCTACTCCTACATCTACGCCAATACCTCAAAAAACAGCCACAGTTGAAATTCAGGGCCTACCAAGTTACAAAGTAAATCTAAAAGAAAACGATACAGCTTTTTCGGTTTTACTTCGTGCTTCCGAGGAAAATAATTTTACATTGAGTTACCAATACTATGGCGATTTAGGCGCGATGATAAATTGTATTAGTGGAATATGTGGTGGCAAAGATCAGAAATATTGGATGTTTTACTATAATGGTCAATTTTCGTCAGTGGGGGCATCGAGTCAGCCGGTTTTTGTCAACGATGTGACAACTTGGAAATTTGAATAAAAATAAATGTAATATCCTCCAGCGCTCAATCTCTTGCAATATCCAAATTATTGGAATTTGCAAATAGATTTCGCTTCGGAGGACTTCCGGTCTCGCTACGGCGGGACACGGAGCGGGAGAAATAATGGCGATTTTCTTTATTATTGCAGGTGTTGTTTTAAGACTAATACCTCATCTGCCGAACTTTGCGCCGATTGCGGCATTAGGGCTTTTTGGCGGTGTTTACTTAAATAAAAAATATGCTTTAGCGGTGCCACTTTTGGCGATGCTTTTTTCAGATATTTTTATTGGTTTTGCTGAGTTTTGGGTTACTTTTTCAATTTACTTAAGTTTCTTACTGATTGGTTTGATTGGGTTATGGCTTAAAAACCATAAAAATTTTTCCAATATTTTAGGGGCAACATTTTTAGGCTCAGTCATCTTTTTTTTGATGACTAATTTTGCTGTTTGGGCTGCTACTCCTTGGTATCCAAAAACCATTGAAGGAATTACGCAGTGTTACTTTTTGGCTATTCCGTTTTTTAAAAATACTATTTTAGGTGATCTTTTTTATGTCGGCTCAATGTTTGGATTTTATGAATTTGTGCTCTTTGTGACAAAAAGAAAAACGGGTATAATTAAAGCAGCAAAGATTTAAAAATTTTAAACAGGAGGCCGGGTAGTGAAACTTCGACAAATGCTATCGCATTTTTTTAAAAATGTGTCGAAGTTCTACTACCCGGGAGGGAACTATACCAGAAGAAAAAGAACCGGTTAAAGATAAAAAAGAGTCAAAGCCAAAACGTAATAAACTTTGGTGTTTTTTGGGTGGTGGCTGTTGTCTTTTATTGTTAATCCTGATTGTTCTTTCAGGTATTTTTCCTTTTCTCTCACTTTTTAGATCTAGCGCCGATACCAAGATTCCTTCACCTAAATTTAGTAGTAGTGCTACACCAATAAATATTTCTCCAACAGCGACACCAAAAGCAACAAAAACGACTCAAAATCAAAGCTACCCTGAACCTTCATCTTGCGAGCATCTTCAGTTAGTAGATTCTATCCCGACAAATATTAGTCCTAGTAATCCAGGATTAAAGCAAGATATTGATACGCATTATTATCAAGTTTATGGTTACACTCCTTATGAAGTGAGAGCTCAGTTAAATGAATGTGGTGCTAAAAGTGGAGGGGAAGCTTATGACGCTTATACTTCCTATTACATTAGCTGGGTATATAATTACAAACCAGTCGCTGGTGGTTGCAATATCAAAGATGTTACTGTTGGTGTTAAGGTGGATTTTTTCTATCCCAAATGGGAAGATCCAGGTAATGCTCAAGCAGGATTAGCAGAAAATTGGCAAAGATATATGACTAACTTAATTACTCATGAAAATGGTCATAAAGACATTGCAGTTGAAGGAGCGCAGGCGATTTTAAATGCTCTTTTGTCGCTACCAAATTCGGCCACTTGTGGTGAAGATGTCCAGAGTTTAGTCAGCAGTACAGGCAACAATATTTTTGCAGATTACAATGCTCGCGAAAAAGCTTACGATGATGAGACTAATCATGGTGCGACTCAAGGAGCTACTTTTCCATAAAGAATTGAAAAAGATTAAGAAAAATAGTAAAATAAACCTGTCGTTTAAAAAGGAGGCAAAGTGCATAATCATCAAACTATACTTATAGTATTACCATTAGAAAATTTTCGTGACGAAGAATACGAAGTTTCTAAAAATGTTTTTCAAAAATCTGGTTTTCAAATAAAGACCGCTTCTTTAAGTCAAGGAGAAGCGATTGGTAAAATGGGTACCAGAATCAGAATTGATTATGCTTTTTCTGAAATTCATCTTAATGACTATGTCGCAGTTGTTTTTGTCGGTGGATCAGGTACAGTTCAGTTTTTAAATAATCCTGAAGCCTTAAATCTTGCTCGTGATTTTTCAAGTGCTGGTAAATTAGTGGCAGCTATTTGCTGGGCCCCGCAAATTTTGGCTAATGCTGGACTGTTGCAAGGTAAAAAGGCAACCGTGACTCCAGAAGAAGAAGAGGCCTTGAAAGCTAAGGGCGCAATTTATACTGGCAATCCAGTGGAAATTGATGATAGTATTATCACAGCTAATGGTCCTAAGGCCGCTTTGGAGTTCGCGGAAAAAATTGTCAAATTCTTAAGTTAAAAATGTTGTTTATGGCGTGTTCGTCTAGTGGTCTAGGACATCGCCTTCTCAGGGCGAAGATCACGGGTTCGAATCCCGTACACGCTGCCAAATAACGCTGCGCGTTGAGCATTCTGGTAACAGGGGTTTGACTCCCGTTGAGGCTGCTAAAAGATCATCAACTAGTGTTGGTGGTTTTTTGTAATAAAATTCCGTTACGAATAGCTGAAATTATCCAAAAAAACATTTCTAAAATAGCCAGAGAAAGATAAGTATTTTTTGAGATTAAAAAAGTAACCAGCGATATTACTAGACTTAAAAACAATGGCAATAAAAAAAGTCGTGCTGATTTTAAAGATGTTAAAATGAGTGAATATGATATCAGTGAGAACCAATAACAAAACATAAAAATTTGAATTGGCCAAGCTAAATTAAAGTGCTGGAGAATAATATCTTCAATTATAATTAGCCCAAACAGTCCGGCTAAAGACGAAAAAAGCAATTTATTGGGTTTGAAATAAATAAAAAGATAAAAAGCCAATATAAAGAAAATTAAATAAGCGGGAACTATACCTAAAATAATCATCGGTGCACGATGATTAACAATAAAATTATCAAAAAATTCGCCAATCATAGCGATTGCAAATCCCAGACTGATTAATTGATAAATATTTTTTCTTATATTTAAATTATATCATATCTATTGACAAATTGATGATTTTTTAGTATATTTTCAACTATATCGTAAAACTTTGCTGTTTTATGATAGTTTTTATTGACAATTGAGAAAGGGGGTGGTTGCTTGACTGCGTAGATTTTCGAAGTGTCTGTATATCTCTGTTTGATTCTGTTTGGGAAAGGATGAATGAAAATGCAACGCAAGGTAATTCTGATCGTACTATCTCTGGTGGTATTGATTGTCACCACTTTACCTATTTTGGCAAACGAGATAGGTAAGCCAATAGTCAGTCCGCAACCAGTGGACACTATCGGTGACATTTCGCAAACCAATGGTGAGCGAATTCGCGTCAACAATGTCCGAATCGAAAAGATCTGGGCATTTTCTTTGCTGCAACCGCAATACTTTGTGGTTACAGAAAGAGTAAACAAACAAGATTATCGGCTGATAGTCATGGCCAGTCTTCCGAACCCGACTGATTTTCAATTAATATCATTTATCGGTGTGACAGTTGACGTTGAGGGAACACTCTCGATGACGGCCGAAGGCAATCGGACATTGAACAATTGCACTGTTTACGGTTATTTTGATAGCCGCGGACGGTTGATTTGCCCAATGCCGAAACTACCATGGGGTGGCGAGGCGGTCGAATGGCCAAACAAACAGGTGATTTCATCTGATACTAATGTTGATGTACGGGTTCAAAGCGCCATTCAAAGCGCCGGACAAATCCAGTTTTTGGATACAAATCCGCCTGGTCCGAGTCCAAATCCACCACCAGCGCCAATTGTTTGCGAAACTATTGGCGATGCGCGGACGGCATATGACACCTACTATAATGTAACAACTTATCCGCAAGTGACAGTGGAACTCCAGTGTAAGGACATTGATAATCCAGTTACTGGCAGTCCAAACCACTTTACGCTTTCGGAGAGCAATGATTCCATTACAGTCTATACTTTGACTAGTGGAATCACGGCGACCGATCGGATCAACAAAGTGTTCGGAACTGTCATCAAAGATGGTAGCAACTATTGGATTGACGTGGATGCGGGGCCGGGTTGGACCCAAAGTTTTGTGCCCGGTAATCTCCAGAAGGTGACTTCCGGTACAATTGCTTGGGCTAAGACTTTCCCTGACAACACGACTTTACCGACTGACGGTCGGACGTATGCTCTGGAAGGGCTGGTAGTAGCGGAAAGAATTTACATTTATAGTGAAACCTATGCCACGGTCTATATGACCGATACTACTGGTACACAGGGGTTAGTTGTTACTTGCAATCTCGGCAGTAATGTTTCCCCTGGTTCTGTTCATAACTTGAACGGCACTATGTCGCGAAAGTATGACATCTATTCTCAGCAAGTCGTTGATAGACAACTTAACACTGGTGTTTTGTTGACGAGCAACGTATCAACCTCGGTTCCCAGATTCCGTTACACCCCAATTAAGAATCTTTTCTGCGGAAGTTTTAACAAATATTCCGCGGGGGTCTATAACGGTAAGGGATTGAATATGCTTGATCTTCCTGTCAAGATTGTTGGAAAGATCACTTACGTAGATCCTAACTTCGGTTATATCTATGTTGATGATGGCTCCAACACGCAGGATGGAACGTTGGACGAATACTCCAATCCAATTATTGGGATTCGGGTGAAGTGTCTGCGTATAAATGAAATGACCGTTGGTAATTCGATCACGGTGCCTGGTTATTTAACCACGCTTTGGGATATGGTCAACAGCAGATCTATTCCGTTGCTTGAGGGAACAATAAGTTCAGAAATTGACCCAGTGGTTAATGAGAATATCATCCAACCGCCGGCTAACCTCACTGCGGATTCTGGTAACGGGAAAGTTTACTTATCCTGGGATGCAGCTCCAGGTGCAGTAAGCTACAAGATCTATCGAGGCTGGTATTGGTGGGACGAAGGATCTCAAAGTTGGGTCTACGGTTGGGATAGTAATTGGACCCCTGTTGTGACATCCGAGATAGAATACACGGATGCTTCGGTAGCTAATAGTGATTGGGATACCTATGGTGTTTACACCTTATATGGTATTTCGTCTATCAGCGCAAATGCTATTGAGAGCGCCTACTTATCTTCTGTGAATGCTAATCCATCGGCAGAAGCGTGGTCTATTACAATAGATCACATCACCGAAGATGTTAACAATGCAGGTTATGTGGCAATCAACTACACTCTCACCCCTGGTCGGTATCCAGCACCGGAGAATATTCGTCTCTGTATTGATGGCAATGAAATCCGGGAGTATCCGATTGAAAATGATCGAGTTATTGTTTACGACATGTCGGAATACTCTGCTGGACAGCATGCCTTTGAATTAAGAGTTGGTGAGTCGGAAGATTACTTCTTAAACAGCTTTATTGGCTGGGACTCAACAACGTTTACAGTCAATCAGCGGATTGGTAAATTCAAAGTCTCTGAATATATCGGGGATAATTTGCCATGTACAGTCACGGGAGATTTTGCCGGTCAGACAAGCTGGTCACTGGGTTTCTATCAAGCAGGTAGCTTGGTGGGCCAACTTACAGGGTCGGGGACTAGCTTGGACACCTCATGGGATGGTGCCGGTGCTAGTAATGGTTCGATAGATATGGTCTTGACATTGACCTATGATGAAAACGGCCAACAAAAGGTTGTTAAGAAGAGGTCCGCGACTAAAAAAAGAAGCGGTGATAACAGTAACCACACCAATCGGATGTGGTGTACCAACAACTTGGTTAACTCTATGCCCTGGAGCTCAAATAACGAGTGGAGTGATGCTCGCTATTATACTGGATTGCAGCTAGCGCAGCATTACGATTATGGCAATACGCCAGTTTTGTTTGGGGCCTCGTATTGCAATGCTGGTATTTTGGATGGTCCAGAGCTCAGTAATCAGCTCGGAACAAGTACTTTCCAGGTTTTTAATGGAGGTAATGATAGCGACATTGATATCTGGTACTTGGCGGCCGAATGCAGGACAAGTTATTATTCGCCAAAGAAAAAAGGCGAGGTTATATGGGGATACTGGACCAATTCTCAGACAAACTGGGGAGTATTTGGACTAACAGAGCTAGGCCATCCATCAAAATATACTGGTCATTTCTGGTTTGTCTGCCCGCTTTGCCTACTTCTTGGTAACTCCAATCATGACCATACTGGGATGCATGTCTCATGGTCTAGCCTTAAAAATTCGCTCTCAGCGATACCGACAGGGTTAAATTCTTGGGGTGTAAATACACAAGATCCTCCTGGTAATTTGTTAGAACCTCCAGTTAATAAGATCAATGTGCCATTGCCGGAATATCGAAAGTTTCGGATCGTTGTGTTTTCTGGTATTGACACTTGGAGATGGGCAGGGGTATTCGGATTGAGTATTTCAGGTAACTACCCAGGCTCAACTTATATGGTAGGTTCTAATGATTGTGGCAAACAAATAATACCTAGTAACAGTCGTGTTACCTACCAGAGTTCTGTAACTTTGGACCATTGCTTTATCGGATTTTCCCAACGGACAATCATTACTGATGACCGACTCGGTAATGTCAAAAAGGTAACCAAGGGAACTGCTGGTGCAATATCTAAGTTCACTATTGCCTTTTCGAAGTATATGAGGTTGGGTCATTCAGCTTGGGCAGCGATAAAGTTAGGTTATGCTGAGGCCGAGGATTGGTGTATGAAAAATCCTGGTCAGTCAATGCCAATGGTTCTTCTCTTCGGAGATCCGTTTACTCGTATGCATCACAGTACTAATCTGAATGCAACATTAGACTAACCATGAATAGGCCTCGAGGTTACCATTTGTGTGGCCTCGAGGCCCAAATAAACACCTGGGAGGTGTGGAATGAGGAGGATCGTTTGGTTACTTGTGCTAATGCTTCTGACTTCTAGTGTTTTGTGCACTGGATCAAGTAGTAGCTATAAAACTACTTATGTCAACTATTGTGTTGGATGGCGAATGGATGCTTTTGTTCGGCAGTATCTATGGTTTCATAAATCCGGAATTAGCTGTCATGTGGACATTGCGACTTATGGAAATTCCGGTGAAATCTATTCTTATTGGCGATGTGGCGATTGGTTGACAATGCACACAGCGCCCGAGTGGCAGCAGCGAGCAATGGGCACATCTAATTGTCCATTCACGATGCACAATCGATGTGTACGAGGAATGTCTTGTAAATTGGTAAAAAACAAGAACGGTATTACATCCTTAAAGGCAGAAGGAAAAGCTGTTGGTCCAAATATACTACCTTCAGTCAAACCGCCGTTGGCGGTTCAACGCGTGTGGACTGACCTTTGGGAAAATGAACTAACCAGGGAACAACGACAACGAGTGCTGACACACCGAGGTCAGTTGATTCTGGTTGAGTCAAAGGCGGTACCGCAAAGAAGACATTTAGAAGGTCGGTATGAGGCTCAGCCTCTTTCTGGCAAGCTTTCGCGTAGCCAAGAGTGGTTCCGTGGAGCAGTCGAGTTTATTGAGTTCGTCAACAACTCACGGGGCACTTTCGTTTATCATGGCTTTAGGAAGGAAGGAGAATCACCGACTCGTTGCCTTTACTACTATCGGTGTCGAAGTGATCGGTTTGGTATTTACATTGGGGTAAATGACAAAAACGATCATCAGCTGATACAAGTAGAAGAAGGCATAATTTCCAAAAATGGGAACACTATCCAGTTGTTGAGTAAAGATGTTGATGCAATCAGAATTGGGTGTTTTCCATTAAACCGTATGCTTCGTAAGATAGTAAGTCAGTCCGTCTTGCCGCTAGAGGAACGGGAAAATATAGGTATACCAAGACGGAGTGGTAAAATCGTCCACTAGTTTGGCAGGAATTTTACTGCCAATAACCAAGAGATGGCAGAGATACCGTGGCCGGAGTCCTGCTATCTCACTATTCGCGGCAGAAGCTATGTAGTTTCTGCCGCCTTTTTTTTATTTTTAAATTTGATATATTAGATAAGAGATGAGCCATTCTCTTTTTTATTTAGTTGTCAGCGCCGGTCTGCTTGATAGCTTCAATCCTTGTGCGATTGCGATTCTTTTAATTTTTATCGCTTTAATGCTCACACTAAAAAAAGATCGAAAAACGATTATTATTTTGGGTTTAACTTATATCTTTTCAGTTTATATTACCTATTTGGCCATTGGTGTCGGGCTTTTGCGGGCCATTAATCTTTTTAGTATTCCTAAAATTTTTACCCAAATTATCGGTTGGTTATTAGTTTTTTGGGGACTTTGGAGTGTGAAAGATTATCTTTTCCCAAAATTGCCTTTTCGACTTTCAATTTCGCTTTCTGGTCGGCAAATTATTGCGCAGTATGCTCAAAAAGTAACTATTCCCGCCACTTTGGTAATGGGATTTTTGGTCGCTATTTTTGGCTTTCCTTGTACTGGCGGGATTTATCTAGCGACTTTAGCCTTACTTTCGGTTAAAGAGACTTATTTTAAAGGTATTTTTTATCTTCTTTTATATAACTTAATGTTTGTATTGCCCTTAATTCTTATTTTTGCCGCTACGACCAATAGGCTAGTAGCAGAAAAAATAATTAATTTAAACGAAAAGAATAGCCCGCTTTTTCGGCTGATTATTGGTTTAATTACTTTAGCGATGGGCTTGATTCTGGTTTTGTGGCTAACGAAGTGATAAAATGAGATTGAATTATGAATTTTAAGTTTAAAATTTCAAATCAATTTCAAAATTCGAATTTTAAAATTTAATTAAAATTGAAAATTAGAAATTGAAAATTCTACTGGAGGTAATATGACTGATCAAAATCAGACTAACAATAAAATCCCCCGGGTTGATCCTAATCTTTGTATTGGCTGCGGGCTTTGTGTAACAACCTGTGGTGATGTTTTTGCTTTAGCCGACGACGGCAAATCTTATGTTAAGAATCCATCCGGCTGTGCCAAGTGTAATTGCCAGGAAGCAATTGATAATTGCCCAGCCCATGCCATTTCCTGGTTGGAACAAAGTTAAATTTTAAATTTAAAATTAGAAATTGAAAATTCTACCGGAGGTAGTATGTATGACAGTCTTATTATTGGTGGCGGACCGGCAGGTCTGACCGCGGCCATTTATCTAGCTCGTAAAAAAATGAAGATACTTCTTTTAAGCCCTGATTTTGGTGGGCAAACCGCCAAAGCAGCAGGAATTGAAAACTACCCGGGTTTTGAAAAGATTAGTGGCATTGAACTAATTGATCTGATGGTTAAGCAAATCGAAGATTTAACCGTAGAAAATATAAGTGAAGAGGCCAAGTCAATCGAGAAAATTGAAGATGGATTTAAAGTTGTGACTAAAGCTCAATCTTACCAGACAAAATCAATCATTATTTGTTCAGGCAAAACTCATCGAAAATTAAATGTGCCTGGCGAAGACGAATTTGTGGGTAAGGGCGTGAGTTATTGTGCGACTTGCGATGGTCCACTGTTAAAAGATAAAACAGTGGTAATAGTTGGCGGTGGCAATTCGGCGATGGACGCAGCGACAGAAATTGAAAAATATGCCCAGCAGGTTTTTGTTTTGAGTGTTTTGCCAGAGCTTCAGTGTGATGCAATTTTAAAAGAACGTTTTGAAAAATCACCTAAGGGTAAAATAATTTATAATGCCGAAACTCAAGAAATTTATGGCGAAGGCTTGGTTAAAGGTTTAAAATATAAAGATCAAAAATCCGGTCAAATCATTGATTTGCCCTGTGATGGCATTTTTGTGGAAATTGGTTGGACTCCTTCAACTGATTTTGTTAAAGATACGATTAAAATAAACCAACTTCAAGAAATTGAAGTTGATCAAAATGGTGCTACTTCAGTTTCTGGTATTTTTGCCGCTGGCGATGTCACAAATACACCATTTAAACAAATTGTCATTGCTGCCGGTGATGGTGCCAAAGTGGCTTTGAGTGCTTGGAAGTTTTTAATTACTCAAAATTGATTTTAAATCTTTTTGATCGAAGATTTTTTCTTTGTTATCACCAATGGCTTCACGGATCACATCAACGACCATCTTTGGTTCATATTGGGCTTTGACTAAATAACCGTAAGCACCAAGTTCTTTAGCTTTGTCACCCGAACTTTCTTCGGGTAAATTAGTCAGTAAAAAAACAGGAATTTTATTTATTTCTGGATCTTTTTTAATATCTTTTAAAACATCCAACCCATTGTATCGAGGCATAATAATATCAAGCAAAATAACATCAGGTTTTTGTTCTTTGATAAGTTTAATGCCAGTTTGACCGTCATTCGCCTGAATGACCTCGAATCCAGAAATTTTCAAGTACTCACTGTACATTTTTAGAATCCCTCTTTCGTCGTCAATAATTAATACCTTCATAAATTAAAACCTCCATTTATCTTTTCTGATTGTATCATTGGTATTGAAAAAGTAAAAGTTGCCCCTTTGCCTATGCCGGGTGACTCGACCCAAATTTTACCTTGATGAGTTTCTACTAGTAATTTGGCAATATAAAGACCCAATCCAGTTCCCTTGTTATCCAACTCTAAGATATTTTTACCACGGAAAAATGGTTGGAAAATTTTCTCAAAATCTTCTTTTTTAATACCAACACCCTCATCTTTAACCAAAACAATAGTTTCGTTGTTTTCTTGGCGACAACTGATAGTGATTGAACCACAAGTAGTGTACTTGATGGCGTTATCTAGCAAAATATAAATAATTTGCCGAATTTTTTCTTTATCAATCTGAGTTGGCTGAAGATTGCCGGGTTTTTCAAAATTTAAGGCAACATTCTTTTTTGGTAGGGCGTGATTAAATTGGTTAACTGATTCTTGAATTAAGTCTTCGATTTTTGTTTCTTCTTTTTTTAGCTCTAATTTGCCGGATTGAATTCTGGAAATTGAAAGAAGCTCAGTCACTAAATCTACCATTCTTTTAGAGCTCATATAGATTTCACCAACCGCTTCCTGTTGTTTGGGTGCCAATTTACCAAGTGTCCCGTAGTGAAGCATTGAAGTAAAGCCACGGATCATCGAAAGTGGCGTAAAAAGTTGATGTGAAGTCATTGATAAAAATTCTTTTTGACGTTGATATTCTTCTTCCAAAGCTTTTTGGCGGACCAACGATTCCTCTTTGGCGCTTCTTTCCTCGCGGATTTGGATGGCTAAAAGTCGGCAAAAAATAGTAATTAAAAGAATCAGACCAATTTGCCAAACACCTTGATAAATTTGACCACTTTGGGGATAAAGGCCTTGCGAACCTAAAAATATTTCAAAAACTACAAATAAAGAAGCAACCACGGCAATCAGTAGCGCGTTAATAAATTCTAGTGACAAAGCGGCAGCGGCGATGGGCAAGAAAAACAAAGCATAAAAATATTGTCCCCAATCTTTTAAAACTAGAATTAAACTGCCGATTAAAATAATATCAGCAATATCTTTAATATAAAGTCGTTTCGAGCGAGAAAAATATTTGTAAATGATTAAATAGTAGAGTAGAGCAAAGGCGATAATCACCCCAATTAGAAAATATGCTTTAGCGTCGTCAGTATTGTGGTTAGGGATAAATTGAACTCCAAAAATAATGGCAATCACAACCACCCAAGTTGAGACTTCAATAATCTTTTCGTAGCGGTTGATTTTTCCTTTAATTTCAGACCACGCTGGGATAGATTTATCTTCCATAGCTCCAGTATAGTTGATTTTTTGATATTTTTCATCTAGAATAGGGCTAGTTTCTTGCACCTACACAATTTAGGAGGGAAAAGCGATGAGAGTAGTTTGCCGCGCGATTTGGAGAGTTTTCGATTCGACATGGTTTGTGATATTTTGTATTCTGTTGATTCTGGTGTCGCGTAGCGCGAGTGCCAAGTGGTATTCGGGTATTATTCATGTCCATTCAACTTTTTCGGATGGTGACCGGACACCGGGGATGGTGATTCGAAATGCCGAAAAAGCTGGTTTTCAGTTTTTGATTGAAACTGACCATTATGAACAAATCGAAAAACCACAAACACTTCGGTCGCGCCTTGTTAAGGATTATGGTTTTAACAACTACTGGCAGAAGTTTTCTTCAAATAATCTAATTATAGTAAGAGGAGCAGAAATCGAGACTCGAAGAGGAAATGCCAGAGTTCATACTCTAGTCCTTGGTGATTTGAAATATGACCAGGGTTTAATGGATTTGCAAGGCAAAGAAGGAAATCAACAAGCTGTGATTGATTACCTTAATCAGAAAGGATTTCTGTCGGTGGCGGCTCATCCGAGTTTAATTACGGCCATTGGGACACAAACTTGGAGAGGTGAATGCTCTGATTTTTCCTATAATAAGAGCCAGTGCAAAGGTCTTTCTGGTATCGAATTTTTCAACGAAGATGAGGCTGGGTATCAACAGACTCTTAAATGGTATTTGGGTCTGATTGCTAAAGGTGAAAGTCCTTTTGTGACCGCGGGTTGTGACAGTCACTCTCCACTACTTGAGCCAGTTAATGATACCAAGCGTTGGCAACGACGGACGATGGTGTATTCGGACAGAGTTTTAACACCTGAGATTTTATTTGAGGATATTACATATGGTCAGACTTACGCGGCCAATAATGGTGCTTATTTTAAGGATATAAACTATATCATTGGTAAGTGTTATTGGCGAGTTGATCGACCAAAATTTAAGCTGAGTATTGGTTTTTCAAAGAAGACAACGTCGTCTAAAGTGTTACGAATCTATCGCGATGGTCAATTGGCAGAGGGGAGTGTTAAATCTTTACCCGTTGGCCTTAAAGAATATTCTTATACTTGTGAAGATAAAGTTGTCAAACCGGGCAAGCATAGATATGTAATTGAGGTTGAAGGTTGTCTTATTACTTCACCAATAGGTTTGGAAGTGACGGGTAGCAAACCAGCTCCAGCAAAAGTTATTGTGCGATCAATCCCAAATAAAACAATCAACTCTTCTTTATATCGGGATGCTATTGACGAGCCGATTAAGGAGAATCTTGCGAGATTGTGGCAGACGAAAGAAAAATCCACTCATCTAGTGATAGCAAAAGAAGACCAAGATTATATCAGGAACTACGATGCTGACAGAAGAGTATTGATGGCTTTACTTGAACTAGCAAAAACTCACACCTTGGCTATCAGAATGAAAATTGGTTATCAGAATGAGCGGTGCTGGATTTCACGTGAAACTGCTCCTTCGGGGGGAATGCCGAACATCTCGGCTCATTTTACCGCTCAAGCTTACGATATTTTCTGTGCCGACGGGGTGGAAATTGCTTGGCAGGTAAGTGCCGATTCGGCTAAAAAGGCTAAGGCTCACCAGAAAATACAACAACTCATCCGTGAGATTATTGCCATTGGTCGCAAAGACAGCAACCTTCTGCCGACGCAGATGATGATTTACAGTTGGGACGATGTCAATGTCTTTACGGCCGAGTTAAACAGATATTACGGTCCGGTCTCACAGAGGGGAAATTCCGGCATGTGGGCCAACGATCGGATGTGGGACAGAATTCATATTGGTTATTGAATATTTTGCCCTTGGGTTTATGACCCGGGGGCTTTTTTGTTAAAATAAGTTTGTGAAACTTAAAAGATCTTTTTACAATCGGCTGACAGTGGAAGTAACCAAAGATTTAATTGGTAAATTTTTAGTCCATAAAATTGATGGCAAAATTTTAGCGGCTGAAATTACCGAAACTGAAGCTTATGCCGGTTTTGAAGACAGGGCTTCGCACGCCTCACGGGGAAAAACTCAAAGAAATGAGATAATGTTTGGACTTCCAGGTTTTTCCTATGTCTATTTAATTTATGGAATGTACTATTGTTTAAATATTGTGACGGAGAAAAAAGATTATCCGGCCGCGGTGCTCATTCGTGGATTGGATTATCCAAACGCCGACGGACCGGGTAAACTTTGTCGAGAATTTAAAATTACCAAAGAAATTCATAATGGTTTAGATCTGATCGGGAATATTTTGTGGGTAGAGGATAGAGGGATTAAAAGAGAAATTATAGCTTTAAAACGCGTCGGTGTTGATTATGCCGGCAGTAGCAAAGATTGGCTTTGGCGATTTAAGAGAAAAGATCATTGATTTTTAGGACAATCTTCTGGTATAATACGGCCAAGCTCCATTTATGGTGGAGGAATTTTAACAATGGAGGATGGTGCGATGAAACGGCTTGTGCTGTTAGTGGTTTTGCTTGTTGTAGTAATTATCGTTGTTATAACAATTACTGGGGACAAGGGAAGTACACGAAGAACATATCCTGAACCACAAGCGACCTTGAACGCATTTCTCAAGGGATGGCAAGAAAGAGACCACCAAATCTCTGGGCCAGCACTCTATTTCTATGATCCACATCAGCTATTAGGAAAAATCCGTTTATCGGATTTAGGTTTTTCTTCTAAATACAAATATAAGATAACTGAATTACGATACATATCGGAAGACCATGTCTCTGCATCCATATTTCTAGGCGATGTAGATTCGGGAGAGAAAAACCATGCGGCACATGCAGACCTTCAAAAGTTGGAAGGATCATGGCAGGTGACGAATATTGACGAATATGCGCGTGAAGAAGAATGTTTTCTTAAGTTATGGTATCGAATTTTGACTGAGCCACGATTTTTAGAAGAACAACTTCTTTATCGTTGTCAGAACAATGTTAAGCAACTTGGGTGTGCACTTGTGCAGTATTGTGATAGCAATAACGGTGCTTTCCCATCATCAAATAATTTAGAAAAAACTGTTGGGATTTATGTTCATGATAAGCGAGTGTTTCATTGTCCGCTTAATTTTAATCGAAAAGGCTATAGCTACAGCCTAAATCTCGAACTGGTTGGCAAGAACCTAAATAATTTCCCAGATTTTTGTTACACAAAAGCTATATTTGAGTGTGACAAGAATGGTAGAGATGTGGTTTTTCGCCATCAATTACAAGGGAAAAGGGTAAGTGTTTATGGTTGTGCAGACAGTCACGTTGAATTAGCGTTTTAATATTCTAAATGATTATTAAGATTCAAGTTTATTAACGGTCCATTCTCTGGGCCGTTTTATTTTTTTAAATAACTATTTGACAGCCAAAACATTGCGTGTGATATAGTAGTAATATGTTAGATAAAAATGATGAAACAAAAATCGAAAAAATGATGGTTAGAGTTGTTGGTAATGCTTTAGAGCAGGTAGTTTTACCACGCCTGCAAAGTATTGAAGATAAGCAAGAAAAACAAAATGAAAAAATAGAGAGCGTTAATGAAAAACTGGAAAAACTTGATAGCGATTCGGAGTATCTTAAAGATACAACAACGCGAATCGAACTAAAACTTGATAGTGAAGTTAAAAGAAGTGATGAACACGGTGCTAAAATTGAGAAATTAAATATAAAAGTCCTCAAACTCGAAAGCAAAAAAGCCTAAAAAACTATTGATTTTTTTGTTGTTCTCTGGTAGAATATTTCTAGCTTCTGATTGGAAGTGAAACTTGAAAAGTGGAGGAAATTCTATGAGTGCAAAAAAAGAATCGCGATCACAAGCGTGGGTTATAAGCACGATTGTAGTCACATCTGCATTCTCGATGCCGTTTTTGATGTTTTGTGTGTGGTGCGGGATTCTTTATTTGCAATATGGTTCCAGCCAAAATCAAATACTAGAAGGGGCACGCAATTTAAGTTGGCTTCTTACCTTGATGGTTATAACTGGCATTGCCAGCGGCTCAGTTTATGCACTGAATTATGTTAAGAGCAGAACCTTAATAAATCAGCCAACAGAATATACAGTTCCAACTATTATGGTTTTCGCTCTTGTTTCTTTAGTTGGAGTTTTAGTTGCGGACTTTATTATTGATGGAGCTATAGCTAAGAATTCGTATCAGGTAGCTTCTGAATTTAATACAGATCTTGTCAAAGCAATTTTATTGACAATTGTTCAGGTTGGGGTCTTTGGTGGCATTGTTTGGAATGGATTTCGAAATTGGGAAAAGAGCTTGATACGAAGCGAGTGGAATTCAGAGAAAGGGGGTGAGAAAATGGAAACTCAAGAAAGTCGGATGTCGCCAGCTTTGTTGATTTGGGGGATAATTCTTGTGATTGCAGGGATTGCAGGCTATGTTTATACTGCTCCTCAAATGGATCAGATCAACAGTGGTTTAGGCCAGTTTGCCGCAGCTCTAAACCAGAACGCTGCCGACCAGTTCCAGACATGGCGATTAGAGTACTATAGCTCTATTGTCGCAATAGTGATTGGCGGGCTGTTGTTTATCGGCGGAATTATTCAGCAGACCCAAAAGAAATAAACATTGCAAAGCGCAAGGAAATAAATCTTGCGCTTTTTAAATAAACAATTTGACAGCAAAAATATTACTTGTGATATAGTAGTAACACGGAGATAAAATGAACTCAAACGACAAAAACGATCTCGAAAAAGTTATTGGCAATGCCTTGGAAAAGAAAATTATGCCGGAGTTAAAAGAAATCAGAACTAAACTCAAAGAACATGATGAAAAATTTGAAAAACATGGAAAGAAATTGGATGCTATTATGGAAGCGGTGGCAGAGACTAAAGTTGAGGTAACTATTTTGCAAGAAGATGTATCTGACCATGGGTTCACCCTTGAGCGGATAGAAACAAAATTAAGTTCTACTACTCGTCGTCAAGATGATTTTTCGATTAAAGCCGATCAACTCAATCGCCGCGTGCTCAAACTCGAAACCAAAAAGGCTTAAAAATTATTGATTTTTTTATTGTTCTCTGGTAGAATTTGGCTACTTTGTAAAAAGCCGAGGTGATTGGAAATGGAGAGAAAGCAGATTTCACAAGATGATCTAAAAAAGTTATTGCGATCAATTAGCGAAATTGTTGAACTTCAGATTAAATATATTGATCAGGGATTCGATGCTGGAGAAATCGCGAGTACTTTTGCTACTATTTACAGTCGGCAATTCGAAAGATTACTTACGCCAGAGATCGCGGCCAAAATCGGTCGAGATTCCTATCAGCAGTCGCCGCCCTGCAATTCCAACGCGGCCATATCTTACTGTCTGACTTTATGTAGTGCAATGATGAAAGTGGTGACTGGAAAATTGAAGAAATAGAAACCATCCTGCACTCTTACTGCCCGGCAATTCTGCCGGGTTATTTTTAATACGAGTTTGAGATCTCTTTGAAAGTTTTGTAAGCTTCTTGGCCAGACCAACTTTTAGGCAAGAATTTTTCCGGCAAATGAGGATCGTTTTCGTAAATTTCAACAAACTCTTGTTCTAATTTTTTGGCTCGAAATGGCCAAAATTTATCTTTTTGGATATTTTTAGTTTTTTGGATAAATTCTTGGTAGTTTTCGTTGATTTTTTCTAAATCCCAGGTTTTTCCAACTAATTTTTTTTCATCATCAATTTTAGAAATTTCCATAAATCTTAGGTATTGGCGGATACCGAGGTCGCTTGCAAAACGGTTGATTGGACTTAATAGTGGATAAGGTGAAATATAGGCGCTTTTTTGGAGTTTACCAAACCCGAGTCGCGTTAGTTTATCGCGTAAGGCCCAGCGGTATTTTCTCTCTTTCTCTGGAATATCAAAAATGACCACGCGCCACACGCCGTCCCACGTGCCATAAGATTTAAAAGGAAGATTAGTTTTAATCGCCAATTTGCCTTGAGGGGAAAGGACGGGAATTGGTTTGTGATAATAGGTTTCAAGTTCAATTAAACCATTGCGTTTCAAGTTGGAAAATTCTTTTCGAAGCGTCGAAATTTCATACTCAAGATGATCAAGGTGATAAAGGGTTTGCTGCAGAGTCTTATAAGACCAGGCGAATTTGGTTTCTTTGAGAATAAAACCAACAAAAAGTAATAATTTGTAAGAAAGCGGTTCTTTTTTCATTAGTGTAATTTTACCACTTTAAATTCCGATCGTCAAGTAGAAAGTATAATAATATGATATTAATTTATTAAAAAAATCCGCCTTTTGGGCGGAAGGAGAAAGATTGATCGGGTCTGTTTTAGCTTCGTTGGTTAAAATTGTGAAGATTATAGGTTTCAGCCGCTTTGTAGGCATCTATCATGCCCCAAATCCAGACTATGGGGAAAGTGATAAACCCTATAATGACAAACATTAACATGGCATTAATTCCCTGAACAACGATAAAGACAATGCCTTTGCTGATTTGGCCATTGTAAATTTGGCCAAGACCTGTCCAGAAAAAACTGAGTATGGCTGCCAATCCCGGATTTTTCATCATTTCACCCCCTTTGATTTGTTTAATCTTATCTTATTCTGATAATTCTGTCAAGAGATTGTCGCTATAACATTATTGGATTTATTTTTTATTTCCTGCTATACAAATTCATCCGCATTTGATATATCGCAATATTCGGCGGTATAATAAAAATATGGAAAATCAATCAACTTACTAAAGAAGCTTCCTATCGTCAACAAAATAGTATAACTATCAGAGTAATGATTTATGATTTTGGTCTCAAACCCATAATTGACATCTTGATCAAAAATATGGTATAAGTATATATTGACTGTTCAATAGAAATCAGTAGAAAATTGACAGTTGCAACTTACACAATTTGGAGGCGAAAGTAATGCGTAGCACAGTCTGGAATGACGAAATTGGCGATCATACAGCAAGACTCTTGTTTGAAACAGGGTCATACCTTGTAGATTTTGAAAAATCGCGCGAGGATTGGTTTTTGTGGAAAAGTGGGATTCGGGCGCCTTGCTACTGTAATTGCAGGTATTTGAATCGCTCTTATCTTGCTTATGAGGCATGCACAGCTTATATTGAGACAATCATTCGTCTCAAGTTTCCTGAAACGCAAATCATTGTTGGTCTTGCTTCCGCTGGCGTATCATGGGCAGCTCGGATTGCTACTCGCCTTACACTTCCGATGAGCTTTGTTAGAGGTGCAGCCAAGTCGTATGGTGTGGGTAAACTGGTGGAAGGTAACCCCGAGCGAAGCACTAAAGGTGTCATTATTGACGACCTTTGTGGTAGTGGCGACACTATTCTTAGTGCGATCGAAGCGCTTGAGTGGGAGTATAAAATCAAGACTCTTGGTATTATCACGATCACTAATTGGTGTTTTGAGAGCATGTGGACGAAATTTGACCCACTGGACATTGCTGGCGTCTACTCACTCACAAGTTATCCGAATATTCTTAAAGTTGGTGTGGCGGATGGCCGCTTGACAAAAGAACATGCTGACATGCTTGCAGAATTTTACCGTGCGCCAAAAATCTATCAATGGCCACTTTTGCGGAAGGAAGAGTTAAAATGAAAACATATCGATTGCTATTTCTTGATTTTGATGGTGTAATCTCTGACAGTAGAACAATTTGCATTGATGAGATTAACCGTTTACGCAAGAGTTTCCCAACTATTCCGGAAGTTAGAAGTCAGGAAGATATGGCACGGGTTTACAGTGTAGAACTACGGCATTCGCTGTATCCATTTGGGTTGGACGATGAAGAAACGCGCGAGTTTTTCGACCAGCACTCAAAAGCTATGAATCAGCGTGCAAGCGAAGTGGAACCTTTCCATAAAGTGGTTCGAGCATTGGCTTTCTGTAACCTACCGAAAGTTATTATTACTTCTAGCTATTCGGAAGCAGTATATACTATTCTTCAGAAATGCGAGGTGTTTCGTAATGAATTTGTGCAGGGGGTGTACGGTCGGGAACAGCATAAGACAAAAACAGAGAAAATTCGCCACGCGCTTAAGTTGTTTCGAGTAGACACAATGGAAGCATTGTTTATTGGAGATCTTGCTAGCGATGTACTTTATTGCAGAGATGTTCCAATTGACATTGCCTGTGTAGGATATGGCTATCATCCGGCGAGCTACTTACGAAGGTTTTCGCCAGAGTATATGATAGAAACAGTGGAGGATTTTGAGGTTTTTCTACAAAATCTTCTACAAAAATCTTAATCACAAAAGGAGAAATAGCAATGGAAAAATCAGCTTTGGTTTTGGTAGATTTCATCAACGAAATTGTTGATGAAAAAGGAAAGTTGGCAGGAAAGGGATACGCTGCTTTTGTTAAAAAGCATGATATTTTAACAAAAGTTCAAACAGCTGTCGAAAGGGCTCATGTGAACAGAGTGCCTGTAATTTTCGTTAACGTTAGTTTCCGACCCGACTACTCCGATTGGCCAGAGGATTCACCTTTGTTTGGGGCAGCCAAGAAGTTTGGTGCCCTTCAGTCTGGGACATGGGCGACCGAATTACATTCAGCAATCAATAGAGGAGAGGATGATTATCTGGTTACCAAAAATCGCGTGAGTGCTTTTCGTAATACTGCCTTGGAAGCCAAGTTAAAGGAATTGGGTGTGGAGACGTTACTGATCGGTGGAGTCGCTACAGACCTTGCAGTTCAGTCTACTGTCAGAGATGCCCATGACCGAGACTTCAAAGTTGTTATTCTTAAAGATCTTTGTGGAGCCGCCAACGATGAAGATCATGAGTCGGCTCTAAAGCTACTGTCAAAAGTAGCCACTATTTCTAACAGTAGTGAAGTGGAAGAGCTCCGCTGAGTCAATCGTCCCTTCTGTAATTTTGCAGAAGGGATTTTTTCATTTCCTGCTATAATTAAAATAAAATCTTTTACTCTTATTATCATCGAACGGAAATAAAACAGTATAATTATCAGAGTAATGATTTATGATTTTGGTCTCAAACCCATTGACATTTTGATAAAAATGTGAGAAAATTTAGGGGAATTGGGAGGGATTTTTAAATTTAAAATGAATCAAAAATCAAAAAGAACAATTTATATTACATCTGGTATCGGTAATGGTCAAACAAAATTATCAGCTTTTGATGCGGCGCTTTGGAATGCCGGCATTGCTAATTTTAATTTGATTAGACTTTCTTCTATTATTCCTCCTTATAGTCAGATTAAGATTCAGAATTTAAAAGATAATGGCGCGAATAATTTTGGTGATAAACTTTATGTTGTTTTGGCATGTAAAAGAGAGAGCGAAAAGGGGCGCGAGGCATGGGCAGGGGTTGGTTGGGTTCAAACAAAAGATGGCAGAGGTTTATTTGTTGAGCACGAGGGTGCTCAACAGGCAGAAGTAATTCGTCTGATTAAAGAGAGTTTAACTGATATGGTGGAATATAGAAAAGAAAAATTCGGTGAAATTCATTACCAAATTGTAGGAATACGTTGTGAAAATAAGCCAGTTTGTGCGGTAGTTGCAGCTGTGTATAAGAATGAAGGATGGGATTAATTCTTGTCCTTTTCGTGACGATCTCAATCGAACAAAACCAAGATTGGTTTTGAAAAAATAGGTTCTTTTAATTTGTTAGGACTGTAAATTTTCGCTGATATTTTGGGAAATAATATTAAGGTATTTTTTCTGATCAGCCGACGATATCTGAAAGATTTCCTCACTAACCTGCCATTTACCACCGTATAATATTTTAATTTTTTCTAAAGCATAATCTAAATTATTAGATATAAATAATAATATAGTTTGTTTTCATGGAAAAAATTAAATGAAATTTATTGGATATTTTTTTGGACTGACTCTAGAAATTTTCCAATCTTTTGGATTTCGAGTTCTTTTGAACCGCGTTCGCGGACAGTGATGTTGTCATCTTTTTCTTCCTTATCGCCGACAACTATTATATATGGGATTTTTTGGATTTCGGCATCACGAATTTTTCGACCAATTGATTCATTACGATCGTCGATTTCAATTCGGACCTCTTTTAGCTCGTCGGCAACCTTCTTGGCATATTCTATATGCTTATCTGATACCGGAAGCACAATTGCTTGAACAGGTGATAACCAAACAGGAAAAGCACCACCGAAACGTTCAAGTAGTAGAGCAATAAATCTTTCATATGAGCCTAAAATTGCTCGATGTACCATTACTGGAATATCGGATTTTCCACCTTCATTTATATAAGATAACTTAAATCTTTTTGGTGTAGCAAAATCTAATTGAACGGTAGGAATTTGGACTTCTCTGCCTATAGCATCTTTAAACATGAAATCAAGCTTCGGGCCGTAAAGGGCTGCTTCTCCCTCGCGTTTTTTTGCATTTAAATTCATCTCATCTGAAACTTCTTGAAGTATTTTTTCGCATGTATCCCAGTCTTTGGACTCACCGATATATTTTTCCAGATTGCTATAATCTCTAACTGATAAAGAAATCCAATGATTGTCCCACATCCCTAGATCTGTGTAAAAACTTTTGATTATTTCAACCATATTTTTAATTTCCTGTTTCACTTGATCAACTCTACAAAAAGAGTGGCCGTCTTCTACGGTGATAGCAATTACTCTATTTAATCCTCCTATTTCTCCCGGTTTTTCTGCCCGGTACATCTTTTCCGATTCCATATAACGGATGGGTAATTCTTTGTAAGATCGTGGTTTTGAAGCGTATATTTGTGTTTGGTGAGGGCATAAAACAGGTCTCATTACATAATCTTGTTTGTGTCTAGAAGTTATACGAAACAGCTCATCACTAAATTTTTCAGCGTGTCCTGATATTTCATAGAGTTTAATTTTTGCTAGATGTGGAGTCATAACTTTATCAAATCCAAATCTTTTGCAAATATTTTCAACTTTGGTCTGCAGCAATTCTTTCACAAGTGTTCCTTTGGGAGTAAAAAGTGGTAAACCCGGGCCAATTAAGTCCGAAAAAACAAATAAATCCAGATCCTTGCCAAGTTTGCGGTGATCATTTTTTTCTGCTTCAGCACGCATTTGCTCATATTGCCTGAGATCTTCTGGGGTTTCAAAGGCAAGGCCATAAATTCGCTGAAGCATCTTATTTTTCTCATTGCCCCGCCAATAAGCTCCGGCAATTTTATCAAGTTTCCACCCAACTTTTTTTAGTTCCGAGGTATTTTTGATATGCGGACCTTTGCATAAATCGGAAAAACCATCGAATTTATAGAAACTCACTTCTGGATCTGGTAATTCCTCGATTAACTCTATTTTATAAGATTGGGTGTCTTTCTTAAGTAATTCAATCGCATTTTTTTTACTTTTTGAAAATTGTTCAATTTTAAAGCTATCCTCAATAATTTTTTGCATTTTCTTTTCAAGGGTCTTTAATTCTTCAGGCGTTAAAGGTTTGGGCAGATCGAAATCATAATAAAAGCCGTTTTCAATGGCCGGCCCAATGCCGAGCTTGGCTTCGGGAAACGTTTTTAAGACTGCTGCGGCTAATACATGAGACAATGAATGGCGAATGGTTTCTAATGATTGAGGCATAATTTCTCCTAACTGTTAATATAACAAAAAAGACCGGATTTTATGGGAGCCTAATTTAGACTTAGACGGTTCCATCCCAATTTGGTCTTAATTTCACTCGTTCGCTCGAGCATGCGTCAAACCTCACTGGTTGGTGGGTCCAGATCAACGGTCTGAATTAAAAATACCAATACCATTATAATAAGGAACTTTTAACTTTTCAAGTGTTTGTTTCGTCAACTAAATAAAAAGGCACTATCCTGTTAGGGACAGTGCCTTAGACGATGCTAGTTAGAAGCCCGGAAAACGGGCCGTTTAGAGATCAGTAACCATGGAAGCTGACGGAAGGGCATGTCTTTTGTCTCGTGCTTGATGGCCGAGCAAAGATGTTCTACTCCCATCTGGACTACTTTTTCTTGTCCGCGAATGCGAACAGAGAGGAAATTCCCGGCGAGTTCTTTCTCGCCGAGCACAACAATGGCAGGTATCCATTCTCTCTTTTCTGCGGCGCGGATGCGCCAGGAAAGAGATTCGGCCCGGTCGTCGATGTCAGCGCGGATCTCTGCCTTTCTCAGTTCCATAGCGAGTTTAACTGAGGGCTGCAGGAATTTCTCTTCGCTGATCGGAATGATGCGGATTTGAACGGGAGCCAGCCACATTGGCAGTTGATATGGCTTTTCTCTGAGCGCATGCTCAAGGATTGAGAAAATCCATCTTTCCGGCGAACCGATCGAACTGTGCACAATCGTGCAGCCGCGCAGGCTACCTTCCGGCGTAACATAGTTGATGCCGTAAAGCGAGGCATCTTTGATGTCAAGCTGGACGGTCGAAACCTGGCAGATGCCCTGTGTGTTATCTATCGTGTTGATCTCATGCTTCATGCACCAATAGTGCTTCATTTCAGAAAGCGACTCGATTAGTGCCGGAGCGCTGGCATATTTTAGCATCTCAAGGATACTCGATCCATGCTCTTGATAGAAGCTTTCGACCACCCGGAAAGCAATGCCATAGTGAACACCAGTGCCATTGGCCAGATCAGTATAGCTCTTGAAGAGCTCTTGATATTCATCAATGCCCTGGTCCAGTGAAGCACAGAAGCTATGAATGTCTGGCATATGAAAACCACGAACTCTTCTTAGACCAGTTAGTTCACCACTTTGTTCATAGCGGAAGCTTGGACTGTACTCGTACATTCGTACAGGCAAGTGACGATAAGTCAACTGGGCGTCCTTCATCATTCGGAAGAGCCCAAAATCGCCGGCAAAGCGAAGAATGAACCTTTCGTCGTTATCGGCGCCATAAACGCTGTAATGGCGTTCATGGAAAGATTCTGCCTGGCCTTTGATGTCCGGCTCGTCTGCCCGATAAAGAATGGGGGTTTCAATTGGATAGGCTTGCAGCCTCTCTAGAGCGATCATCTCAGCCCAATCGTGGAGCAACTCTTTAACCAGGTTCCCTTTGGGGTAAAAACGGAAATGGCCTTTATCCGACGCTGGTTCGTAATCAACCATTTCCAATTCCTGCATGGCGCGGATCGACGGAGGCTCTTGTCCACCTTGGCTACCATTCATCTCGATGTTGGCCAGGGCGTAGAGGCTGGGATAAGCGTGGAGTGATTCGGGGAGCGGCTGATTATGTTCCAGAGCTATCTCAGTTCCGTCAGGCATCAAGATGAAGAATTGGGAGTCAATCTTTGCTACTATATCATTTCGATTTAGCATAATGCTTTTTCCTTTCTGACCGAGGCCATGAACTAGTCAAGTTGTCAAGGTATTTTTTGCAACACAACCATGTTGTCCCAAAGTATACCATCAAAATATTTGATTGTCAACTTATGTACAGTATCATAGTTCTTTTGACATTGATATTCTGTCTGTTATCGTTAATATATTTTCTAAGTTGCATATAAGGGATGCGACCATCCATGCCTAAGCCAAAGTGTGGTCGGTGATAATTATAGAA
>JAMCZU010000031.1 GCA_023485405.1 Patescibacteria group bacterium | reverse complement strand
CTTTCTGAAATGCCCAAAATTGATGATATTTTAACTAAAGCCCAAAAAGATCGGGTTTTAAAATTGCCGCCAAAAATAGGGGAGACCTATTATCGCGAAATTCAAACACCGGGTGATGTTCGTTGGTATCTTGGTGGTGGCTCAACCGATCAACCACTTTCGGAAGAAATTATTCAAGAAAAAATTCAAAAACACGAGATGGAAAATAGCGAGCCTTGGCAAAAAGAAAGATTCGAGGCACTAGAAACTAAAGAACCTCAACTAAAAGAAAGTCATGATGAAGAAATCGAAAAAGATAAAGCTGATCTTTTGAATTCATTTCAAAATAAAACACAAGATGATGTTCAGCATTTAAAAGATGGTCAAACGATTAAACTCTAAAGGACTCTTAAAGCGCCATCTACACCTTTTAATATGAGTAATTGGTAAATTTTTTTCTTCTCCGGTGGGGGAGAGGTCAAAATTCATTGAATTTGCATCTTTTTTAATTTAATTCAATTTTTTTCGGTGAAGTTTGGGTCTAAGTCAGAGCGGGGAAAGTGCGAATTTAATGAAATTTACTTAAATTATATTAACTATTTTTTAATCTTTTTTAAAAAGTATTTTTTACTATAATATATCTTTTAACTAATATATAGTCGCAAAAGATACATTGTGCGACGCAAATATTTCAAACGAGATTTATTCAAGGATACACCCTTTCACTTTCGGGTACCATATCCAACCTAGATTTGATATTTATCGCCTGTTTTGGAATGCTTATACCCCAAAAAAGTAGCTTTTTGCTACTTATTTGACGGTCGTGTGTTTACTAAATTAAACCTGTTAAATTAGCCTTCACGTGCCCCTAAAACGCATTCTTTTTGGCTAAACGTTTCATAGTCCATCCTTGCCAACTAACCAAAAGTGGTGTGGCGTTAAAAATAGATGAATACGTGCCGATGGAGACGCCCAACAGCAATGCGAGCATAAATTCGCGTAGCGTTGATCCACCTAAGAGAAATAAGGCCAAGAGAACAATCAGGACGGTAAAAGAGGTGTTTAAAGATCTATTTAAGGTTTGAATAATACTATTATTAACATTTGTTTCAAAACTTAAAGAAGGGGACTTGCGTAAATTCTCGCGAATTCGGTCAAAGACCACAATTGTATCATGAACTGAAAATCCCATAATTGTTAAAAGGGCGGTAATAAAAAGCGAATTAATTTCATAGCCAAAAAAATGGCCTAAAATGGCAAAGCTCCCTACTACAAAAAGGACATCATGAATTAAAGCGAGCACGGCGCAAACACCAAAACGCCAAGAACTAGCTGGTTTTGGTACTTTTTGAAAAGCAATTGCAATGTAAATAATAATTGCTAGAGACGCAATGATAATGGCAATAATCGCTTTAGTTTTTAAGTCAGAACTAACGGTTGGGCCAACACTGTCAAGCCGATTTTGTTTGTATCCCTCCCCTATTTCTGATAAAGCCTGAGTTGTTTTTTGGATTGTTTCGTTGTCGAGTGGATCAGTCCGAATTAAGAAGGTTGAATCGGCGCCGGGTTGGACATTAACATCCTTTAAACCTGTTTCTTTTAATTTCTCAGCAATCTGATCTTTAGTGACACTATCGGTTTTATATTGAACATCTAAAAGAGTGCCGCCTTTAAAATCAATTCCGAGTGGCAACTTCCATAAAATCAAACCAACAATTCCGGGGACAATTAAAATTAACGAAATTAAATACCAGATTTTTCTTCTGCCAATAATATTCATTTAATCACCAATTTTTTTTCTAAGCTTGTGCCGACTAATAATTTTAAAAATGTTCGACTAACGGTAATGGCGGTAAACATTGAAACAATAATACCAATGGCTAAAGTCACCGCAAAACCACGAACTGCGCCAGACGTGCCATAATACAAAATTAAACAAGTAATCAGCGATGAAAAATTAGAATCTCGAATTGATGGCCAGGCACGACGAAAACCATCATCTAGACTTACGCCAATGGATTTTTTGGCCAAAAGCTCTTCTTTTGTTCTTTCGAAAATTAAAATATTAGCGTCAACCGCCATCCCAATTGATAAAATAAATCCGGCGATACCAGCCAAGGTCAACGTGATGGGAATAATTTTAAATAAAGCCAAGATAACCAAAGTGTAAATAATTAAAGCAAAAGTGGCAAGCAGCCCCGGCACTTTGTAATAAATAATCATAAAAAGAGCAACGAAGAAAATGCCAATCAGCCCTGCCACAAGTGATTTTTGAACCGATTCTGAGCCAAGCGTTGGGCCAATTATTCTTTGTTCAACTAAATTAATAGGTACAGGTAAGGCGCCAGCATTAAGTTCGATTGATAGCTTTTTGGCTTCATCAATTGTAAATTTACCAGAAATAACCGCTTGGCCGTTATCAATCGCGCTTTGGACTGTTGGTGCGGAAATAATTTCTTTATCTAATTCAATGGCGACTGGTTTTTGTAGGTTACGTCCTGTAATTTGAGCAAAAAGTTTTGTGCCTTCGGAATCAAATTGTAATGAAACTTGGGGCTCGCCGGTATTTTTATCAAATTGAACATCAGCATTTCTAAGATGTGAGCCGTCAAGGCCGGTGTCTTTCCAAGCATTAGCTTCAGAAGTGGCTTTATCATTACCTTCTAAAAATTTTAGTTGAGCTGTTTTACCGATTAAATTAATCGCTTCATTAACATCGGTGACGCCTGGCAGTTCTACTACCACTGCTTCTTTACCACCAACTTTAGCTGATTGAATCACGGGCTCTGTCACACCTAAACCATTAATTCGTCGGTCAATAACATTAATCACTGACTCAGTGGCTTTAGTTTTGTCTTTATCTTCGACTTTAGAAGTGTCAAGTTGATAAACTAAATGGACGCCGCCTTGTAAATCGAGACCTTCGTGAATTTTAAATTCTTTATAAAAACTACCAACTTTAAGGTTGGGTCCAGTTGGCCAATCAACAAGCCCTGCTAAAACGGCGATAATAATAATTAGACCAAAAATAATCCAAAGATTGCGTCGCAAAATACCTCCGCTCCATGTTTTGCGCTCCTCACCCGGAAGCAAAACTGGAAGTCCACCAAAGTGAAATCTATTTTGAGAAAAGGAATAATCACCTATTTCTCAAAGAGATTGAACGACGGTGGACACTTCAAATTTAAAGATACTCGTGTTTACCTTTTTCTTGAATTTTTTCAATTAGTTTTTTCACATCCTGAGCGCGATTTTTATTACAAACAAAAGTCACATCAGGGGTATCAACCACTATAATATCTTTTAAGCCAACGGTTGTCAAAAGTTTGTCTTGAGCATAAACTAAACAGTTCTTGTCGTCAAAACCAATATGGTTACCGCGGCTAATAGTATGATTGCCTGTTCGAGCCGTTAAAAACTCATAAAGAGTGGTCCAATTGCCAATATCTGACCAACCTAAATCAGCTGGCAGCACGGCAATTTTTTCCGCCTTTTCGGCAATGGCCGTATCAATCGGTACTTTTGGTATTTCTTTATAAATCTTTTCGATTCTGGTGGCGCTCCCCTTTTTGTCTAAAAGCGGTATTATTTTTTCAATTCCGGCGTAAACTTCTGGGGCATAAGTTTTGTACATATCCAAAAGTTTATCGGCGCGCCAGCAAAAATAGCTAGCATTCCAAAGAAATTTACCAGACTTAACATACTCTTTGGCTTTTTCTAAATTTGGTTTTTCCACAAATCTTTCAACCAAATGAAGCTGGGAATCAATCAGTTTTTTACCGATTTTAATATAACCAAGACCGGTGTCTGGCGAGGTTGGTCTTAGTCCGACAGTAGCAAGATATTCCGGATTTTTTTCCACAAAATTTAAAACGGTTTTGAGACTTTTTTGAAATTCATCTAGTTTTTCAATCGCGTGGTCTGAGGGCAAAGTAATCACCGCCGCTTGTGGATTACGTCGTGCAATATTTGCGGCGGCATAGGCAATTGCCGGTCCGGTATTTCTGCCTTCTGTCTCAACAATAAAGTTTTCTTTTTTTACTTCTGGTAATTGTTTCTCCGAAGTCTCTAATATATTTTTAACCAAAGAAACGAAAATGTTTTCACGGGGCACAATATCTTTGACCCGATCATAAGTTTCTTGGATTAAAGATTTTTCACCACAAAGATTTTGAAATTGTTTAGGTTGGTCACATCTTGACATCGGCCAAAGCCGCGTCCCCGATCCCCCAGCCATAATGACAATAAAATAGTTATTATTCATAGAGTAATTATACGAGAACGCCTAGAGTTTAGTCAAGAAAAATCAGAGAAAATTGGTTAAATAGATATATAAAAATTTATGTCAAAAATAAGGAGTAAAAAGTAGTATAAATATCGCGATCGCGGAAAAGTGGGTATAAATTAAACCAGTTATTTTGCATATATTTTAAAAATCACAAACCTAACCTATAAAAAATGCCACCTCGTAGGTGGCAATGGTAGTAGGGGTGCGATTTGTTTTGAAACATTGTTATAGCCGGCTCTTGTTTGTTTATTCAGACCATCCGGCGGCGCGCAACGCAGATCGAAATGTCTTGTGAGTCTCATCTTCACCAGAAACTCGAAAGATATTGTATTTTGTCGGTGAGGCCGCTGCACCGGGAATTCGGTAACGGCTGATGACCTTCCCTGATGCAACAAGTTTCATACTGCGTTCGATAATAGCAGTAAATTCACGATGCAATGCCTTGGCAGCATGACTAATATCGTCATCTGTCATTGCTCTACCATCACTCCGCGCAAGCGCATTGGCGTTGCGTAAGCAAGTCATGGCTTTGATGTTCTGCTCTAATGTTATCGCCGGAGGAACGGTGTCTGGATTTCCGCTTTCGCTATTTGAAATCCATTGAGCCGATCCCTCTTTAACTAGTGTATCCATTCTTACAACTCTGCGCATAATAACAACCACCTCCAGAAGGATTTATTTGCTTCTTTACAGAATGGTTGTTAATTATATACTAAATTGTTCTAAACGTCAAGCATTATGTTTTATAAAAAATGCCACCTCGTAGGTGGCAGTGGTGAGTTCTCAATATAAACTTGTTTATTTCATGCTTCCGATTATTTTCTCAATTTCCTCAACGGCGGCTTCGGGATTGCCTTCAGGGTTTGTTACTACATAGTTATAATATTTTTTGTATTCAGCTTCTTTTTTGGCTGATTCTATGCGACACTTAATTTCTTCTTCGGACGTCTCCCCTCTTTCTTTGTCGTTTTCGATTCTTCGACGGACAGATTTTTCTAAACCTGCCTCGCCGGCAGGCGGGTCTCCTTCTTCATATTTGATAAAAATTAAGATTGCTTCAGGAACAATTTTCTTAACTTGCATTGTTCCTTGAACATCAATTTCCATAATGGCACTGCGACCACTACTGAGTACTTCTTCAACTTGAGCTTTAGGGGTGCCATACATCTCATTGTGGACTTGAGCATACTCAATGAATTCATTGTTTTGAATCATCTCATTAAATTTTTCAGGGTACACAAAAAAATGATCTTCGCCTGGGATTTCGTTAGGCCGAGGATCGCGAGTGGTAAAAGTAATAACTCGATGAAGATCGGGGTGATTTGCTAAAATTTGTTTTAAAATAGTATTTTTGCCAACACCAGATTGTCCAGAGATAACAAAAAGTTTTCCTTTGTCCATAGCTTTAAATTATCATACTTTTTCTAATTTTGCCAAAATATCCTGAAGTTCTTTTGGTAAGTCAATTTCAAATTTTAAAATTTTATTTTCAAGCGGATGTTGAAATTCGATTTTTTGAGCGTGCAAAAATTGGTAGTTTAATGCTAAATTTTTAGAAATCTTACGACTTTCTTTGGTGTTGTATAAAGGATCGCCAACAATTGGATGACCTAAATATTTTAAATGAACTCTAATTTGATGCATTCGACCGGTTTTGGGTATCACTGAAAGTAGAGTAAAATCAATCTTATTAAATTTATATTGACTAATAGTCTCATAAAAAGTGATCGCTGGTCTTAAAGTGCCAGAAAAAGCGAAATTAAATTCTTGAACTTTTTGAGTCCCAGCCTGACCTCTGGTAATTTGAGTTTCAATTTTGCCGTGATTATTTTGAGGTTTACCTACTACTAATGCGAGATAAGTTTTCTGCACTTTTCTTTCTTTAAATTGCTGTTGAAGTTTTTCTAGAACTGCTGGGGTTTTAGCTAAGATCATCAAACCAGAGGTATCTTTGTCTAATCGGTGGACAATCCCTGGTCGCGTCGCATCTGGCCAATTCAAGTTTTTAATTTCAGGATATTTATTTATCAACCAATCAACTAATGTATTTTTTTCTTCGGCTAGAGTTGGATGGACTAAAATACCAGCCGGCTTATTTGCGACCAGTAAATATTTATCTTCGTAAATTATTTTGATTTGATCAAATATTTCCATAATTAAATCATATCCTTTTTTCTACTTTTTAAAAAGGAAAAGCCCAGGGCGAAAAGCCATGGGCTGAATGATGGCAGTCTAGGTCTTAAATACAGTCGAGACTGTTGGAGCAAGTCGTATTTTGACTTCGACCATGCTATTTTCACGAAACTTTGGTTTTAGGAGTATTTCAATTGCTTTGGCAATATCTTTATTTCTTTGCTTCAGATCTGTTATTGGGATAGGAAGAGCGTCAGCTTCAATTGTGACAATAGCGGCGTGATCATTAGTCTTGGCCCAATTGCCAAATTGTTCAAAAGTTACGATCACATCTTCCGATGTGAAATGACCACCGTTGCAAACAAGCTTTTCGGCCACAATATTAGAAATTTCTGTTGCGATTTCTTGGGCTGCATCCTTACTGTAAAGTATAAAAGATCCAATATTGTATTTTACTGTAACCTCTGGCACAACAATGCCCTCCTTTTTGCAGAACTAGAACAATGCTTATGCTATCACATTGTTATTTCAAGATCAATGATTTAATTTTTTGGCCAAAGGCTTCGCCTGAACTTTCTTCGATTCTGACACGGGGTAGTTCTAAAATATTTGAGTTTTGATCAGCAATGCCCGAATGGGTGGTGACGGCCGCAAGATATCCTGCACCTTGCACTAATTTAACGGTTGTGGCGTCATACTTACCGGCGGGATAACAAAAAGTTAAGGCATTTTCTTTTGAATCAGTAATTTGTTTTTGGGCCTCAGCCGGTGTTAATTTAGTTAAATCTGGATGAGACAAGGTGTGTGAACCAATCTCAAAGCCATCTTTTTCGAGTTTATCAATTTGAGATTGATTCATATATTCCGGTCGTCCCACATAATCTCTAATAATATAAAAAGTGGCCGTCATCTGATATTTTTGTAATACGGGATAAGCATTAGTGTAAGCATCTTCGTAGCCATCGTCGAAGGTAATAACGATTGGTTTTTTCTTATTGTATGCAATTTTAGAAAGTTCTTTTTTATTTGGATCGGTTAAATCAGCGACCTTAAGAGTCTGATAATCATTATCTTTTAGCCATTTTATCTGGGAATCAAAGTTTTTGGGGCTGACAGAAAGGTTCTTACCAAGCTGAGATTCATTTTCGGCGTTACGAATATAGTGATACATCAAAATTGGCACTTCGTATGAACTCACTTTGGGATATTGTGGTTCAGGGCTTGAAGATGGTGAAGGAGTATTAACACTGATCTCATTCTTTGATTGATTTTTATTTTTTTGCCAAAAAAAGCCTCCGCCAATTAAAATAAGAGCGATAAATAAAAGAGCTAAAATAATTTTATATTTTTTAAGAAATGATTTTTTCAAGATGATTTAATTGTAACAAAATTTTTGGTTTTGACAAATGTTAAAATAATCACAAATTCTTCCTTGTTTTTGACATGATTCCTGCTGAGGAATAAAATCAAGTTTTGTAATTTGTTGATAGATTTTTTGGACTAATTGTTTAAACTCCTGATATTTTTTTTCTTCAATTGGCAAAACTACTTGTTTAAAACCTTGGGGAGAAATAAAATCAAAAACAATTTCACCCACTTGCCAATTGAAAGTAGAGTCAACTTCAGCTAATAGTTTATAGAAATAAGCTTGATAAAAAAGACTCAAATTTTTTTCTTTAGTTAATCCTAAAAGGTAATTTAATGATTTTGGTGCGGAAGTTTTATAATCAATGAGTCGCACTTTATTAGAGATCGAGTCAATCAATTCAATTTTATCAACTCGGCCCGTAATAGGAATATTGCCAAAATGAACATTTCTAAATCCAAAATTAAATTCTAAAAATAATGGCACTCCCCTTTCTTGCCACAATTGAACATAAAAATCATAATAATTTTTCAAGACTTCACTGCCTTGTTTTAGGGCGCGCTTGTAATCGGTTTCAATTAAAATTTCTTCTTTTAATCCTTCTTTAAACCAGCCAATTAATTTGGTTTTTGAAGGCATTATAAGTTCTTGTTTATATTTTTTGAAAAATCTTTCCAAAGCAAAATGAATGGCAGTACCGTAACTTTGATTAAAATCCTTGGCTTTAGGGACGCGCAAAATATTGTCATAGAAAAATCGTTGCGGACACTCCAAAAAAGTATTGAAAGCGGTGGGGTTGAGTTTAAAATCAACTAAAATGGCTTTTAAAAAATCAGTCAAATTTTTTGATTGTCGCCATTTTTTAGTTTGGAATTTTAATTTTAATCTTTCATCGAATTGTCGCTCGTATTTAACAGTATCAATTTTTTCTACAGTTTCTGGAGGTAACTCACTGATAAATTTCGAAGGCATAGTAAAAGTTTGGCTTTCTAACTCGCCATATTGCTTAGCAAAAGTTAAATAAACAGCAATTCTTGCTCGCGTTAAAGAAACGTAAAATAAGCGTCGTTCTTCTTCGTCATTGTCATCATTTTCTTTTTGAATTTGGAGTAAATTTGGTAATTTAATAAGTTGTCTTTTTGTTTTTTGTCCCCAATGCCCATCGGTAAGGTGAAGCAAAAAAACAAAATCAAACTCTAAGCCCTTGGATTTATGAGCTGTCATTAATCTGACACCTTGAATTTGAGATGAAATAGCCTCTTCCTTAAGCGTAAATTGATTATCTTCAAGAAGCTCTAAGTGTTCTAGAAATTTTTTTAAATTCAAATCTTTTTGTTTAAGATTTAGATTTTGAATATATTTAAATAAAGTTTGCAGACGATTTAAGTGTCGAATATCTTCTAATGAGATTAAGTAATCTAAATAACCGCTATGGTTAATAATAATTTCAAAAGCGGAGGAAAAAGTATTGTTATGAGCAATTTCCCGGCAATCTAAAATTAATTTTAAAAAGTTTTTAATTTTCTTTTCTTTTTCTAAATTCAATGATTTTAAATTAGCCGTTAAAATTGTGAAAATATTTTTCTTGTGCTTAGACGCAGCTACCGCGATTTTATAAATATCAAGTGGTGGGATTTTAAAGAAAGGATAGTGCATTATTTCAAATAAGATTTCGTTGTCTTTTGGGTTATCGCAGGTATTTAAAACTTTAAAAAAATTAATTAATTTCTTGATTTCTGGATCATCAAAAATATTTTCACCATTTTCAATTTGGTAAGGAATATTTAATTTTGATAAAAAATCAATTAGTTCTTCGCTGTCACGATTTTCCCGAAATAAAACCGCAATTTCTGAAAAAGGTGCTTTTTTTGTTTTGATTAAATATAATATCTCTTTGGCAATAAAAAAGTTTTCATTTGAACCGTTCGAGAATTCTGCCACTTTAATTTCACCTTTAATATTTTTAATTTGGCTCTTTAATTTTTTGGGAATTTTGAGACGATTGAAAATTTGGTTTTTATTTTGCCCAATTAAAATTCGTGAAGCGTCAAGAATTTTTTGGCCCGAACGGTAGTTGGATTTCAACACAATAATTTTTGCTAGTGGATAGTTTTCTTTAAAGACTAAAATGTTTTCCATGGAAGCGCCTTGAAAACGAAAAATAGATTGTTCATCGTCTCCAACGACAAAAATATTTGGTATTTCATAGAAACTTGCCAAGAGTTTAGTGATTTCATTTTGAGCGGTATTGGTATCTTGGTATTCGTCAATTAAAATATAATGAAATTTTTCTTGATAGTAACTTAAAAGTTCCGGATCAGTTTTAAAAGCCGAAACGACAAAAAGAATCATATCGTTGTAATCGTATTTACCTTCTTTTTGAAGATGATTTTGATAGAGCTTATAAATTTCCGCGAGTTCTTTATTTTTACCAAGTTGATTTTTGCGAATTTCTATTTGGGTTTTAGCTAAGTCTTTTTCTTCTTTTACTAGAGATTCTTTCTCTTGTTTTAAGATTGTTATAAATTTTTGAGGACTAATATTTTCTTGTTTAAGTTGACTAATGGTAGTAATAATTGTTTTTTGATAATAATAAGGACTTTTCAGTGGTTTTAAAAATTTAAAATGACAACTATCTAAAATCTTTTGAATCACAAAAACTTGTTCCAAATCATCAAGTTGATTAATTGTTCGAGCGAGTAAAAATTTTTCGGGAAAAGTGTTAATCACTTCATTACAAAAAGCATGAAAAGTATAGACTTGAACTTGATAAGCGCTAGGGCCGATAATTTCCAGCAGCCTTTCTTTCATTGCTTGTACGCCAGAATTAGTAAAAGTAAGACACAAAATGTTAGAGGGATTTACTTGAGCAACTCTTAAAATATTAGCAATTCGCATTGCTAATATCTGCGTTTTGCCAGTACCCGGCCCGGCAATCACCATCACCGGCCCTTCGATTTCGTCAACAGCCTTTTTTTGTTGAAGGTTTAGTTTTTTATATTCGGCTAAAAATTTCTTTTCATTCATAAGTTTAAATAAAAAGACTTGATTGATCTTCACTTCCGCCAGCTGGCGGATTTGTATTTTTAGAACTTACTTTTTTGCGAGTATTCTCTGCCTCATCCAATCCTGACTCGAGTTCTAAAAGTTCAATATTGGGTAAACTTTTGCCGGCAATACCTTGGATTTCGCCATACATTTTAATGGTTGAATCTTGCAATCGTTTAATTTGCGTTTCGCGCACTGCCCAAATTTTATTAAAAGCAATTTTTTCTTTTTCTAAATTTCGTTGCATATTAATAAATGTTTCGACAATGGTTTCTACTCTTTGAGAAAAAGTTGGACTGCACAAATAATTGTAGAGAACTTCCATTTTTTCTTCTTTACCAATATTGACGGTGACAGTATTAAATACAGCTAGAATTTGATTTCGAAGTGCGGTGGTTAATCCTAAAATTGAAGCATAATCACAAACCCAAATACCATTGTAAAAACCAAAGTTAGCAATATTTTTAGGCAGAACTTCGCTTACGAGAACGGAAATATTGGCTTTAATTTGGCGACTATCGTCTTTTAATTTTTGAACCCATTCCTCAGTCCAACTTTTAGTGCGTTTGACTTCCCAAGCGATCATGCCCGTTTCTTGTCCTGACGGATGGACAACAATTTGAATAATATCAGCGCCGGAAATACCCTTAGGTACAGCGGAAATTTTATCGTGAGGAAAGTTTTGTTTAAGCATTTCTTCTAAAGATAGTTCCAGAACCTCGCCCTGGGTTTGCATTGAACCTTGCTGGGCTTTACGTTGAGCATCGGACAAGGCTTTTTTAGTATCTTCTAATTGTTTTCGCAGTTCCCTATTTAAAAGGTGGAATTTTTCTTCACTTTCTTTTTGAGTTTTTTCAATAATTAAATGTCGTTCTTCCTGAATTTTTCGCGCGATTTCCAAATCTTGTTTTCGAATTTTGTCTTCTAAATCAGTTTGTTTTTTAATAAATTCCAGTTCTTTAAGCTCGGCCTCACGACGTTTTTTTTCTTCTATTACTAATTTTTCTTGGAGTGTTTTTAAGGAAGCAGTTTGACTTTTTTCAAACTCTTTTTTAAGTTCTATTTCTAATTTATTTTTTTCTTCGTCAAGTTTATTTTTGACTTTCAAATCAACTGCTCGTTGAATGATGGCTTCGTCAACGGAAATTTGGTGACCGCATTTTGGACATTCAATTTTTTGTGACACTTAAGTTCTCCTTTGTTGCCCTATTATAGCAGGCCCAAAAGCTCTTGACAAAATTTCAAAATTATGCTAGAATGTAATCTCACGATAGAAATAGAAACAGGCTTCTGATTGGGCTGATGTAGGTTTTCCCCTCCTTGCCTACATCGCCCGCTTAGGAGCCTGTTTTTTTTATACTATTTTTTCAAGTTTTGTTTCGATGGCTTTTTGAGTGGTGGTGCCAATAAGCTGCCCGGCAATTTTGCCTTTACAAATTAGAAGAATATTAGGTAAACTCATTACTCCCATTCTTGATGCCAGGCCAGGTGATTTAGAAACATCAACTTTGATAAATTTTATTTTATCATTGCTTTGAGCGATTTTTTCAACAATAGGAGTAACAATCTTGCAAGCATTACACCACGGTGCACTAAATAAAGCTAAACCATTTTCTTTCGATTGTAAAAAATCATTAAATTCTTTGTCTTGAAATTCTTGTAAAATAGATGACATTCCTCTCCTTTTGCTCCCCACTTAATTAATATCTATTGTAGCGATTCGTAACGCCACTCAATCTTTTCACCATCTTTGGTAGTATATTGGTCAGCGCCAGTCGTGGCTAACTTTCCATCAACGTAGAGCATCCAATATTTATTGTCTTGATTTTTAGTATCATCAATACCGGTGACAAAAACGCCAATCGAAGAATCTTGAGATTCAACTTGATGACTGGCTTTTAAAATATCCAACGCTGTTTTACCAGTTTGACCATCGTAATTGATAGTTTTTTCCACTACTGGTTGAAATTGAGTCTCGCTGCCAGCGACGGCTTTTTGGGTTTGTTTATTTAAAACATGGTTTCCAAGTAACGAACCACCAATGATAAGAATCCCAGCCAAAATAATAATAGCGATAAAATTGCCAACACCCCAAGATGTTTTCTCTTTGTCCATTTTTCCTCCGCTCCGTGTTTTGCGTTCCTCACCCGGAAGCAAAACCGGAAGTCCACCAAAATGAAATCTATTTGCAGATTCTTGAAATTCAGGATACTGCAAGAGATTGAATGACGGTGGACATTACCTTTATTTTAATTTTTAATCCATCTTCAAATTA
>JAMCZU010000013.1 GCA_023485405.1 Patescibacteria group bacterium | reverse complement strand
CTGTGGATAAATAGGTTTATTTGGCAGTGGATAACATGTGGATAAAGCTGTGTTTAACTCCTTTGAATTTGGGGATAAAAAATTTAAACAGTTTCTCGGCAAATTTATTTTAGATTAATTTTTACTTAAATTATTTAAACTGTGGATAAACATTAACTTAGCCGAAGTTATCCACAAGTTATCCACAGGCTATGCAATATACAATTTTTCTTTGATTAAAGTTAACTCTTTTTTTAACTCATTGTTAGCGCCGATTTCTTTTTCAATTTTACTCACCCCATGCATCACGGTCGAATGATCTTTTTTACCTAAAACTTGACCGATTTTTGGAAAAGACATATTCATTTCGTGACGCAAGAGATACATTACAATTTGGCGTGGCCAAACTAATTCTTTATTTCTTTTGGCGGAAATTAGTTCGTCCGGTGACACTTTAAAGAAATCACCGGTGGCCTTAATAATTTTATCCACAGAGAGGCTTCGACCCTTAGAAACAATCAGATCTTCCAAAACCTTACTGGTTACATCTAATGAAGGCGTAACTTTGTTAAATTGACAGTAAGTCATGATCCGAATAATGGCGCCCTCTAACTCACGAATGTTAGATTCAACGGCAATGGCAATGTAATTGATAATATCGTCGTCTAAAGAAAAGTTTTTTTCTTGGCATTTAGATCGCAAAATTGCCTCTCTCATTTCTAAGTTTGGTGGTTGAATATCAGCGACCATACCCCAACCAAAACGCGAAGTGAGTCTTTCAGCCACTTGAGGAATAGCTTGAGGAATACGATCAGAGGTCATTACAATTTGGCGGTTGCTTTGATGTAAAGTATTGAAGGTATGGAAAAATTCTTCCTGAGTCCCCTCTTTGCCCGATAAAAATTGAATATCATCTACGAGCAAAACATCAACGTCACGATAAGCTTTTTTAAAATTATTAATTCGGCCGTTGGAGATTGATGAAATAAAATCATTGGTAAAACGCTCGCAGGAAACATAAACAATTTTTTTAGCAGGATATTTACTTAAAATTTCATTACCAATCGCTTGGACGAGATGAGTTTTCCCCAGGCCCACGCCGCCGTAAAGAAAGAGGGGATTATAAACCGTGCCAGGTTTGGAACTAATCGCTTGAGCGGTTGCGGCCGCCAAACGGTTGGAGTTACCTACCACAAAATTTTGGAAGCGATACTTGGTGTTAAGTTGAGGATGGGTGATTTCGGCAGCTTCAGTTTGTTTTTCAGGCGTAATAGTCGGTTTTGGTGGAGTCGTTTGCCCCGAGACTTTATAGGAGACTTTTTTAAGAGTGGGGATAATTTTTTTTAAGGCTTCCTGAATTTCTTTGTCGTATTTATCTTTTAACCAATCTTCGGCAAAAGCGTTGGGAACACCAACAACTACTTCTTCTTCAGAGAGTTCTAAAATAAAGGTGTCTTTAAACCATGTCCGAAAATTAGCCTTACTAAAAACAACCTCTAATTCACCTAAGGCTGTTTGCCAAACTTCTTTTGGATCCACTAAGCCTCCTGTCCCATTTAATCTAACAAGCCTGTTCGTTTTGTCTATAGTAAGTTATCCACAAGGGCATCAACCTTATATTAAAGAACTTATCCACAGGTCGTCAAGGGCTGTGGATAGACGGTGGAAAACTTTACAAACCTTGATAAATTAAGGAAAACAATATAGAATAGACAAAGAGATCGGAGATTTTTATGAAAAGAACATATCAACCCCACAATCGTAGCCGAAAAAAAATTCATGGGTTTATGACAAAAATGGAAACGACCGCTGGTCGCCGAGTTTTGAAATCGCGCCGCGCTAAAGGAAGAAAGAGGCTGACGCCTTAGCCACACTAATAACTAATCTGAACTTATAACGAATAGTGTTTAATTAGTTATTGGTTATTAGATAAAATTCGTTATTAGTGAGTTATTTATGCTTAGTAAGAAATATCGTCTCACGCGTCGTCAAATTAATCTTATTTACAAGAAGGGGAGAGGCCAAAAATTTGGCATCTTGGGTCTTAAATCTTTGGCCGTTAGTCTTCCTTTTCCCCGTTTTGCTATTGTCGTGCCACTAGCTGTTTTAAAAAAAGCGACCGAGCGTAATCGTTTGCGGAGAGTGGTTTTCTCGGAAATTGATCAAATCTTAAAAAATAAAGGTATACAAAACAAAGATTATATTATAAGGTTTTATCAGGCGCCTGCTGACGAAAAAGTTTTAAGGCAGATCATTCAGAAAGTGTTCCAAGATGTGTAAATTCGTTGCTTTAAAAACGATTCGTCTGTATCAGAAAACTTTGTCTTTTGACCACGGGCCAATGGCTGTTTTTTACTCTGAAGGTTTTTGCCGTTACCATCCTACTTGTAGTCAATATACTTACGAGGCAATCGACAAATATGGTGTTTTAAAAGGGAGCTGGCTAGGATTTAAAAGAATTTGTCGTTGTACCCCTTGGGCCAAAGGGGGAAACGACCCTGTCAAATGACAAAATCCTAATTACAAATGACAAATAAAAATCCAAATGTTAAAATCCAAATGTCAAAAAATTTGGACATTAGACATTTGAAAATTGGACATTTTATTTGACATTAGGCATTAGGATTTAGGATTTTAATTTATTATGACAAGTATAAAATATGTCTTAAAACTTATTCTTTACAAACCATTATTTAACGCGTTGATTTTTTTGGTTTGGTTAATGCCTTACCACAATGTTGGTCTGGCGATTATTATTTTGACCATTATTATTCGCTTGATTTTGCTTCCTTCTTCAATGAAAGCTACCCGTCAGCAAAAAAGAATGCGTGATTTGCAACCCGAAATCACTGCCTTGCAAGAAAAGTATAAAGACGATAAACAAAAGCAATCCCAGGAATTAATGGCTTTTTACAAAAAAAATAATGTTAACCCTTTGGGTTCTTGTTTGCCTTTATTAATTCAGCTGCCAATTCTTTTAGTTTTATACTATGTTTTTATTAATGGTTTAAGTACAAGCCGATTTGATCTTTTGTATCAATTTACACCGCGACCAGAATTTATCAATACTTGGTTTTTAGGGCTTGATTTAGCTAAACCTGACAAATTTATTTTGCCAGTGATTGCTGGTGTTTTGCAATATTTCCAGTCGAGACAACTCACTCCCCCGTCTACGGGCGAAAAAGGTCAAGAAATGCAAGCGATGATTGGTAAGCAAATGATGTATTTAATGCCTCTTTTTACAGTGATTATCGCTGGAAGATTACCAGCCGCCCTGCCTCTTTATTGGGCGGTGACGACTTTATTTGCGGTGGTTCAACAATGGTGGGTCTTCCGTTCGCCGAACGGAATTTCAAAATCCAAATTTCAAATTTCAAAAAAAACCAAAGAGATACCGGCGACCACTAAAAAAAGAGGAGTGGAAGTGACTGTCAGGAAGAAAAAGTAAGTACAAAGGACGAATTACAAAGTAAGAAGAAAGAAATCATGTCGTTAAGTAAAATTAAAATTCAAAAAACTGCTTTAAGTTTAATCGGACATTTTGACCCAGAGGCAAAAGTGGGAGTAGAGCCGGTTGAAGAGGTCTGGCACTTAAATATTGAAAGCAGCATCGCCCCGATGCTGATCGGCCGTCATGGTCAAAATTTACAAGCTTTGGAGCATATTTTAAGATTAATGATTGCTAAAGAAGCGGATAGCTTTTTACCTTTAAATTTAGATATTGGTGGTTATAAAGCGATGCGTGAACAAGAAATCATCCAAATGGCGAAAGATTTAGCCCAAAAAGTTTTAGATTCGGGTGGGGAAGAGGCTTTACCGCCAATGAACTCTTTTGAACGAAGATTAGTTCATATGACGCTGGTGGAAATTGAAGGTATTGAAACCGGTTCGATAGGGGAAGAACCATATCGAAAAATAGTGGTTAGACGAATTACAAAGCAATAATCATCTAGCGGGACGCCAGAGCGGTTGACTAAATACTGTTCGTAAACTAAAATTTAATCATGAGGGTTAAATTATCGGTACAAGAGCGAGATAAGCTTTTTAATAGACTAAAGAAGAAATTGGTAAATTGGCGTCGAGTGGCTGCATGTCAGGGAATCTCAGTGCGAACATTAACAGATTGGCGTAAAGGTAAATATTCACTGTCATTAAATGCTTATTTGCAATTTATTAAGTTAAGTGGGTTGAGAAAAGAAGATTTTCATCCCCAGTTCTTGGCTGATTATTGGAATATTAAGGATGCTGCTCGTAAAGGTGCTCACGAAAGAATGAAACGTTACGGTAATGTTGGGACAGTGGAAGGCAGAAGATTGGGTGGTTTACGGTCAGTTCTTGTCCATAAAAAGAATCCCAGTGCATTTAAAATTGCAAAAGTTATTAAAAGGCCAAAAAAATCATCTAAATTAGCAGAAATTATGGGCATCATAATAGGTGATGGGCATTTATCAGAATGGCAAATTGTTGTTTCAACAAATGCTATGACTGATAGAAATTATGCGGTATTCGTGCAAAATTGCTTTAAAGAATTATTTGGCATATCGTCTTTTTGGAGAGAAAGAAATGACGACAACACCGTTTCTGTGGTAGTTTCGTCAAAAAGATTAGTAAAACTCATTCATTGTTTAGGTATGCCGATTGGTAATAAGCTCAAAAAGGGGTTAGCGATTCCTTATTGGATTTTTCAAAAAGATATTTATAAGAAAGCTTTTATTCGTGGACTTTTTGATACAGATGGTTGTATATATATAGACAAACACAGGATAAATGGCAAAAAGTATATGCATTATGGTTGGGTGATTACAAGTGCGTCAAAAATGTTGATAAAGGATATAATAAATATACTTGAAGATTTAAATTTTCATCCTACTAATAAAGAAAGTCAAAAATCTGTTTATTTGCGTAGGCAGAATGAAATTAAAAGATATTTCCAGGAAGTAAACACGCATAATTTAAAGCATAAAATGCGTTATAACAATGGAAGGGTACCGAAGTGGTCATAACGGGGCGGTCTCGAAAACCGTTTTCTCGCGCAAGCGGGACCGTGGGTTCGAATCCCACCCCTTCCGCCAGCTAAATTACAGAACTTTTTATTGCTCCCTGCTTTTCCCTATAGGTGTACATTGTTGTTTATGTTTATGATAAACTTGAGGAAGTGAGGGCTAAATGAATGTTCAAAATAAAACCAGTATGCAGGTAGAGAATCAGGTTCCCCCGAAAAAAGGAAGATTCTCCCGTGGTAAGATTTTTCTTATTATTATTTTAATATTTGTAATCTACGTGCTCGGTAATATAGTCTATGGCAATTTTATAAAAGGACAGTATAACTATACCCACGCTGGGCAACAAATTTTTAGTTTTAAATATCCAAAAAAATATCATGTTCAGTTCGAAAATTACCAAAATTATGATTATATAACTATTAAGAAAAAATGTTCATTACTTGATTTACTTAGTTTTAATTTTGACTGTGGTTATGATATGTCTTTAAGGTTTACGATATTTTGGCCGGATAATGAGAAATTTGTATCAACTCCAGAGGAGTATATTCAAAAAAATATAAAAACATATAGCCATTCATGGGGACCTAATCCTTCTTGTAACTATACACAAGTAGCTGATAAGCAAATATGCTATATTGGAAATTATAAAGAAACAGGAATAATTTTCAGCAAAGATTACATGATAGAGGTCGTTTCAAGCCAGTTACCAAAAAGACAAAATGATATTAATTATATGCTCTCTACGTTAGTATTTTGATACATCAAAAGGTCCTAGTCTTGAGTGCCCCGTTTTTTAATATTTTTACCTTTAAAATTTATAATTGTTGTTAAATAAAAAAACCGACCTGAAGTTTCGGGTCGGTGCTAATCAAGTTTGTAATAACTCTCGTCAATTAATTTTTTAGTTACTATATCAATTTGTTGCTGATCGCTCTTACCTGTCTCGTAGCCAAAATCATATCCTTTGTTGCCCGCTAAATACCAACCAAGAAGATACCAGATACCAATTGGTAGAAAAAGCCAAGCGATAACCAAGTTGTGATGACAAATTTTGCACTGGACAGGGGTGCTAAACATCCCCATTCCATTCAGTCTGCCTCTTTTGTAATTGTAAAGTTCGGTTTTTACCAGTTCTCCTAAGTTATAAAGAAGATAAGAAAAGATTACGATCATTGTCGCAATACAACCAGCCAAATAAATATCCACATTTACCACTTCTTTCTGTTTTGACGGGATTTTATATCATAACTCTTTTTGCCTATTTTTGCAATCTCCGGGCTCATAGTTTAATATAAGTATGAAGATAGAAGAAATAAGAAATAAGGTTATTTAATATCTCTTATATCTTTTTTCATATTTCTTAAAACTTTTACTATGCCTGATATTGATTTAACTTTGCAACAATTTGCCCGGGAAGATGAAGAGCGTCATGCCAAAGAAATAGCGCAGAAACTAAAACTTCCTTATATTAATCTAGTTGGTTATCCGGTCGCACCGGAAGTTTTGGCGATTATTCCCGAAGAACAAGCCCGGCGGGCAGGAGTGGTTTCGTATCTGCGTGCGGGTAATGTGATTAAAGTAGCCACTACCGATCCACAAAGTCCGGCGATTAAACCTCTCTTGGAGCAACTTCAAGCCGCCAGCCATAATGAATTTGTGATTGCCTATTGTTCTAAAACTTCCCTTTTATACGGTCTTCATCTTTACAAAATTTTAGTCCCCGAAACGCCTAAAGAGGAAAAGGTAGAAGTTACCAAGGAAAAAGAAGCTAATTTTGAAGAAGAAATTAAAACTTTTGAAGATTTAAAAGAAAAAATTACTCAAGTTTCGACCACCGAACTTTTAGATTTAGTTTTTGCCGGCGCGGTTAAAAATGATGCTTCCGATATTCATATTGAGCCTGAAGAAAAAAACTTTCGCATCCGTTTTCGAATTGATGGTGTTTTACACAGTGTCGCTACTTTGCCGCCTTCAACTTTCAAACAAATTCTTTCACGAATTAAATATTTAGCCAAACTAAAATTAGACGTCACTCACCCCCAGGATGGTCGTTTTGAAATTCAAGTTCTTAAAGAAACGGTTGATATTCGAGTAGCAACCCTTCCTACTTCTTATGGCGAAGCGGTGGTTATGAGACTTTTACCTAAAAATAAAAAATTTACTGATCTTGAAACATTAGGTTTTAATAAATCGGCTTTGGCTCTTATTGATGAGGCAATTTCCAAACCACAAGGAATGATTTTAAATACTGGTCCGACTGGTTCAGGTAAAACGACCACCTTATACGCCATTTTGCAAAAACTAAATACCACCGAGAGAAAGATTATCACCTTAGAAAACCCGATTGAATATCGGTTGCAAGGGGTGGAGCAAATTCAAATTGATTTAGATAACAAAACTAGTTTCCTAGACGCTTTAAAAGGCTCTTTACGTCAAAACCCAGATACTTTAATGGTGGGTGAAATTCGTGATGAGGAAACCGCCAACATTGCCTTGCAGGCAGCGATGACAGGACACTTAGTGCTTTCCACTTTGCACACCAACAATGCACCGGCATCATTAGCGCGACTTTCGGAAATGGGGATTGAGCCGTATCTTTTGGCTGGTTCAATCAATTTAATTATTGCCCAACGATTAGTCCGCACACTGCATAAAGAATGTGGTGGTAAAGGCTGTCAAATTTGTCAAAACACCGGCTTTAAAGGTCGTACCGCCATTGTCGAAGTCTTAGTCCCGTCTAAAGAAATTGAAGAGCTTATTTATAAAAAAGCGCCGCTTCGCACTTTCGAAGAAACCGCCCACAAATTGGGGATGAAAACGATGTATGAAGATGGGATGGAGAAAGTAGCCGCTGGCATTACCACTCAATCAGAAATTGAGAGAGTGACGAAGGAATAACTGCGAAGTAATTAAGGACTAAGTATGAAGTAGGAAAATATTTTCTTAATTTCTTTGTACTTTGTAATTCGCACTTAGAAAACTGGTTGACAAACCTGTTTTTTTGTGCTATACTTATTAGGTTTCAGGATAGACTCTATCCGAAAAGCATTTTAACAACCTTGGATAACCCGTTGAACCTGTTATACAGGCCAAACGGTTTATTATATTAACAAAAAATCACGATATACCGATATGGAGGATGAACCTGATGAAAAGAGTAGTGTTTCTGGTAAGTATGGTAGTTCTGATGGCGGTAATAATGCCGTCCCTGGCTTATGGTCAGGATGAGCCTGTAGTTTATAACGACCCGCAAATGACTGCTCGGCTTGACCGAGTGGCGTTCGTTGTCAATCTTGGGGTGCAAATAATGCAGGTGCAGAACCCCAAATACTGGCAAGGACGACTGAAGTTCCGGGTCTGCGATGAAGAAGTGTTGAATGCCTATTCCTATGGGGACGGGCGGATCTTCGTTAGCCGTGGCATGATGGTGGCGACTCTCGGGAGAGACGACAAGCTTATCTCAGCCCTAAATCACGAGGCGATGCATGTTCTTCAGAAGCATAGTCGCAACCAGGCCAAAAAAAACACGGTCTTAGGGGTTTTGACACTTGCGGCCAAGGCGGCTTTCAAGTTGGGAGACGATAGTCTGGTCAACACCGCGCTTCAAGTGGGAGCAGCCGCTGGTCGTGCTCGTTATTCTCAAAAAGACGAGGAACGAGCTGATAAAGGTAGTGTCGAGCTTTGTATGCTCGAGGGGATTAATCTGTATGCACCTGCTAGTCTGATGCAAGATCTTCAGAATAAGTATGGTAATACTGGTGGTGGTTTTCTCGCTGGTCATCCGGCTACTGCTAGCCGCGTGAAATTCTTGACCGATGAGGCCAAGAAATATACTTCGGTTGGTCAGGTTGGCACGGTTCAGGCTGCACCAGTACTTAAACCAGTATTCCTTGGTGGTGTGGCTGTCATTGTCCGCGACAACGCCGGCGGCGGCGGTTTCTGGGGTGGTTATTCTTCCTTGGAAGAGGCAGTTAAAACCACTTTTGAAGATGAGTTGCAGCAGACTGGACGATTTACAATTGTAGATCAGTCTTCTCGCGACGAAGCTTGGCAAGAACAAGACCTTGGTGACACTGGCCGGATGGATCCGGAAACTGTTCCTCAAAAGGGAAAAACAGTGGGTGCCAAATGGTTCTTGTACGTTCCCGTTAACTATTTCCAGATAACCGATGAGCAGAATGTTAATATCGGCAACTGGAACGCCAATGCTCAAGGCCACCGTATTAAGGTTGAGATCAAAGGCAAGGTGAAGTTGGAACCGGTCGAAAGATCGATTCTCTCTTACACCACTGATTTCCGTGGTATCGAGACTGGATTTGAGGTTAATGCTTCAGTTAGTGATTGGCGCAGAGGCGTTGATGTTAACTGGCGCAAATCACCCGAAGGTCAGGCTGTAGAGTCTGCTTGTCAAAAGGCAGTCTCTTCGCTTCTTGGCTACATTGATAGCCAGGTACAACCAGTTACAACAACGCCTGTGGTAGTACCGCAATCCAGTCTGGGCACAATTACCCAGCCGCAGCCGGATCCTGAAAAAGTGACAGCTTTCACGCTGCATATTGCGCCGTTGCCCTCAGAGGGCAAGGTTGAACCGATCACCACGACCATGAATGCTCCTTACGGGGCAGTCCAGTCGGCCGACTACATTCAGTTTCTCTACCGGGACAATGTTGGTCAGAACGTGATTGTCGCCAAGATTAATATCAAAAAGGTCTTGGGGACAGAAATCTGGGGCGCGATTGAGTACCCCTACTTAACCCAGTTGGACTTTGGAAAAGTCCAATTCGTTCGGCTGATGAAGTCGAACTAATCGAATAACAACTAAAAACCCGTCCGGGCTTATGTCCAGACGGGTTTTTCTTTATCAATTTAAATATTGTTATTTAAACTTAAGCCGTTCCATGCAGAATAATGTTGCCAACCCAGCCAACAATAACATAAGCAAGGGCGATAATAACAATGCCGATAATGGCGTTAACCAGCGCAGTGCGGCCTTTAGTGGCTTTTTCAGCATCGCCGCCGGCAGTAATGTAAAGCAGTCCACCGTAAATTAGATATATCACGGCAATTGCTCCCGCGATTAAAAGAACAAATCCTAGCACTCTTGTAATGATAGCCGAGATTGAATTGCCGCTGGGACTCACAACAAAGTTTCCCAAATTAGGCAGTGACGGTAGCGCATAGGCCTTGCCAATTAAATTAAACATTCGACCTCCTTATTTTATTTTAATAATTATATTGATATATTGTCAAATTTTTATTCTACTGGACAGGGATAGTGGCACTAGTAAGAAGTTTTATGACTTCATCAACAGCTATTCTGGCTAAGATAATCACAATTATTCCTACAATTGCCCAAGTAATAGTTGTTTTGGCTTTATTGGCTCTCTCTTCATTACCAAAAGCAGTAAAATAACCGTAAGCACCAATAATTAAATAAATAATAGCGATTCCACTAGCTAAAGCTAAGGCAATATTTAAAACATTATTAAATAAACTATTGCTGCTACCAAATAGATTTCCGAGGGTCCAAGTTTCCGGTTCACCGTTGGGTAAAATGGTCATTTTCAAATCCTTTAGTTAATTTAAGCTGAGCCAGTTTTGATTAGACTTCCGATCCAAGTAATAATCACAAATGCTAACAAAATCACGACAACGCCAGTGATTGCCCAAATCAAATTTTTCTTGGCCGCTTCGGCTTTAGCTTCGTCACTACCAGCCATCATATACATTATACCAGAATAAATAATCGCCACGACGGCTAGGGTGCCGGCTAAACCTAAAAGCCAATTGATAACTAACACAATTAAATCCGAAGCGCTGTTTACTTTAGTGGGCAAAAATTGGACAGTGCCTAATTTACCAAGATCAAAGGCTTTACCGGCGGTGGTAGTAGTGGTGCCTGTCGTGCCATTATTGTTTGTACTATTGCTATTGGTGTTGTTATTATTGCCCGAATTATTATCCACATTGTTAGGATTATTGACCGGTCCAAGCAAAGTATAGGAGTTAGTGTCGGCATCAAGTTTATTCTCATTGGCATCTAAAAGTTCGGCAGTAAAGTAATGTATACCGGCGTTACTTCCAGCCGCGGCCGTATCCCAAGTGTAAGTGAAAGTGGTTTCTTGGTTTGTTGGCGGCGGTGCATAACTAGCTTTAAGATGTTTGTTACCTAAAGGGTCTGCGAAATTAGGTGTATCGTGAATGTAAAGATTAATTTTTTTGGCGTCAGCCGGTGTGTTAGAAATTTTAATTTTAACTGGAACTTGATTTCCGACGGCATAAAATTCATCTGCTCGTGGCGGTATGACTGTAAGATAATTACCAGCTAACGCTGGCTTAAGACCAAGAAAGAAAAAAGCCAAAACAAAAATTAAAAACAAGATTTTTTTCATTAGTTAGACTCCAATCACACTTTTTAAAATCACCCCGGCCAAGATAATTAAGGCCAAACCCACTAAAGCGCCAATAATATAATCTTTGGCTTGTTTAATATTATCGGGGTTGCCTTGAGAAGTGATATAAAGATAACCGGCATAAATGATCATCAGTACAGCCAACCCGGCGGCAAATGGCAAAACCCATTTATAAAGAAGGGTAATATAGTCGCCAACTTTCCCGGCATTACGAAGGTCTGTTTCAGTAGGGACGTTGGGGTTAGCTGCAATTGCTTTTTGAATAAAATTTATCATTTTAGTTTTCTATCTTTCCGAGCAAAGTGGTCACTTGAACAGCCGCGCCGTCAAGGGTGGTTTGGGCTTTTTGTCCCGAAACCACTTGGGTAATGGCATCGCGGAAAATTTTGGCCACCTCGGTTGGTTCGGGGTTGTACCAAGACTGTGCTGTTTGGACAGCTTGATCAACAACATCACTTTGGTCGGCCAGTTCCATTAAAGCTGGATGTTTTTTACTGGTCTCGAAATATGTTTTAAGATTATCTTTGTTAGCCAAACCAATTAAAAATTGCCAAGCTAATGCCTGATTCTTTGAAGCATTGGGCACTGTAAAAGTTTCATAGGAAGTAAAATTAATTGGATTTTTGCTGGCCTTAACTTGAGGTAAAGGTCGGATAGAATAATTAAGATTTGGGTTAAGTCGAATAATATCGCTTTCTTTCGCCGAATAGTCAATATAAAAAGCGGCTTTACCGTTGGTAAAAGCGGTGAGTGGATCGCCGGTTGTTTTGTTATTTTTAGCAAAACTGGTGTAGAGATTTAAAGCCGCCGCGCCCGGAAAACTTGCTCCGCCTAAGGTATTTAAAGCCGTATGGAAAGTGGCTTGGGTATTATCTTGGTTGGTCATCTGGGTACCGTTTTGCAACATTAAAACGGTTAAAATATCCGGCGCGGCGGCTAGATCGGCCGTGCCCAAAGCGGCACCTGATTGCAAAAGCGGATTTTTGGCGACCAGATCGTCCCAAGTTTTAGGCTCGGCGGAAAGGATGGCGTCTTCAGCTGGTGTGGAATCTTGATTTTTGGCTTTAATATCGTTATTTACAAACAAGACCAAAGTATCTAGTGATATTGGCAGACCATAAATTTTATCATTAATAATGTTTTCGGAAGCGACAATTTTGGGGTAAAGACTTTGGTAAGGAGTGGTCAGTTTGCCAGTATACGGTGCTAATTTAGCGTGTTGCTTCGGGATCCAGCTTGAAGGCATGCCCCAGATATCCACTTTGCCGGTTGAAAGTAAATTTAGAGATTCGAGTTCGTAATTTTTAGGATCAATTTTTTTAAAATTAATTTTGACATTGTTGGCGGTTTCAAATGCGGCGGTATAATCGGAAAGATTTTTTTCATCCTCATTGTAGGTGACAAAGGTTAATTCTTTTGTTTGGGTGTTTTTTCTCGAACTTAAAAAATAAAGCGTACCTATAACAATCAAAGCCACAACTGCGCCGCCTAAAATCCAATATCTTTTATCCAAAAAACCTCCTTAAATAATTTCTAATTTTCAATTCTCAATTTTCAATAAATTTTCAATGATTTAATTTTCAAACAGTTTGTAAATTGATAAATTGTATCATTGAATGGAAATTGTAAATTGTTAAATTGTAAATTTAGAGCTGTAAACTCTTTAGGTATTTCTTAAATTCACTATTAATATCATCACGCTGTAGGCCAAAATCAACATTAGCTTTAAGGTATTCTAATTTATTGCCAGTGTCGTAATATTTGCCGTTTTCAATTTCCCGGGCATAAATTTTATGGTTAGATTTTAGTGCATTAATGCCATCAGTTAACCAAATTTCCCCACCTTTACCGGGTTTTAGGTTTTTCAAAGCTTGGAATATATCTGGTGTCAGAATATAAGCACCATGAGTAGCCAGATTTGAAGGGGCTTTATCTGGTTCAGGTTTTTCGACAATTTCTTCAATTTCAAAGACTTTATTTTCAATTTCTTTAATTTTAGCAATGCCGTATTTAGCTAAATCTTTCTTTTCTTTAATTCTGACG
>JAMCZU010000007.1 GCA_023485405.1 Patescibacteria group bacterium | reverse complement strand
AGTGCGTAAATCCGACGCAGACCGACTACCCAAAAAGAAAACAACAATCAAGGTGAGGATTAAAACCGTTGTCTTATTTTGATAATCTGAGTAGTCAAAAACCGTTGACCATTTAGAATTATATTTTTGTAAAAAGAAAAGAATTAAGGCAGCAAGGACCACCGCTGAAATTAACCAACAATAATGATCACCAATCCACAATTTTAAAGTATCAGAAAACACTTTATTATAAGCTCCGGATATGGTCTGAAAATATAATTCTAAAATAATCATTCCACCTAGAAAAACTCCTAAAATAGAGTTAATAATCCAGGAAGATAATTTGCCAAATTTGATAAATTTATCCATCAAAACAAAAATAAAGCTTAAGGTGAGTGCCCAAATAACATATGGCCACTCACCTAAATTAGTATATAGGCGTTTAACAAAAATAGGACTTAAATATTGGATCAAAAAATCTGATAAATGAGGAATATTAAAAACTAAAGGGCCAACTAGGAATACAGCTAAGACAAAAAATAAGCGGTAATATTTTTTCGAAAAAAGAATAATAAAAGGAAGTAAAAGAAAACTAATTTGCATATAAGGAGAAAATTTAATAAAACTGTTGTTACGAAAGACAGTATTAATATTGGTAAATATTTTTAAGTCTGCTGAAACCGTCTGACTTTTAAGTTCGAGAAAAATTAATGCCGGTACCACTAAAATAAAATTGGTAAAAATAACCAAAACTATTTTTTTAATAATTACCCGAAAATCGGTCTCGCGATATTTAGCTAAAGCATAAATAACGCCAAAAAGCCCCATCGCTAAAAGAAAATAAAAATACTGCGCCCAATGAATAAGACCCATAAAAAATACCAAGATAGTTACAACAAGGAGATGTTTAAAATTTGATTTTTGGTTAAAAATATATTCAAGACTCAAACCAAAACTTAAAGGTAAAAGTAGAAGTTGGCAAAAAGTATCCGGCACCGCTAAGCGCTCGTAAAAATAACCATTTGAAGGAAAATAATAAAAAATAAACAGCAGAAGCGCTAAAAGAGCTATTTGACGATTGGGCAAAATTTTTCGAAAAAACCAATACCAAACCAAAAAAACAATTAGGGTTAGAGCGGTTACAATTTCCTGCCACAATGTTAAAATATTAATATTTAAAATTTTGGCTACCAATGTTAAAAATAGATGCCAAACCGGTAGACCATAAGCCAAATCAATCTTATCTTTAACAAAACTTAAATTATTAACAGTCAATGGTAAGTTATCAATGGCTTTGCGCATAATTGAAATATGATACTGGGGATCACCCTTAAAGTTACCACCCACCTGATTAATCGTTACTAGAACCAAGATAATTAAAACAAAGAGAAAAAGATAAATCAGATTTTCACTTTTAAATAACTCTTTAAAATGAACAATTTCGAGTTCTTCTTGAGTATCACTTCGAAAAAAATCTAAGAAGAAAGCCAAAATAAACAAAATCACTATAAGTATGAGATAGAATTTTACCAATATGGTGATGGTTAACCCCAAAAAAATCGCCAAAAAAGAAATAGCAAAATCAAAAATTAGACCTAATGATAACCACAAAACCAGTTGTCCCAAAAAATCAGCGTTAAAACTGATTTTAAAAACTCGACTTAAAATAAAACCTGGCCAAAACACCATCAGTAAAAAAGTTAGCATTATTACCAAGGGTGAAATACTTAAAAATAAACGCGCCAGCATTATTATGAGTGCCCATGAAACGAAAAATACATACCATTTTAGCAAATGATTTTTTCGCAAATTCATAATTTTAGTATAACACAAGGTTGATTATTAATGCTTCTTGCGAGAGAAAACATATGTTCGAAAAGTATGAAGATCAATTATTTTAGTTGTTTTAAACCCATATTTCCGTGCCATCGCCTCAATTTTCAAAGAGTTATGATAATACACCGGAAATCCTTTAAAATAACTCAGTAGCTTTCGAAGCATGATCCGCCATAAAATAAATTGGGTATCACAAATAACCAGTGTTTCATGAGAAGCCTGACACATTTTTTTAATAATCGGCTCAATATCTTTGTAATACTCTAAAACCGCGATACAAAAAATAATATCGGCTGATGGAATATTTTCTTTGACACAATCCTTGACCATAAATTTGGCAGAAGTTGAAAGCCTCGTTTTCTTAGCATTTTTTTGAGCCATACGAATCATTTCTTTGGAAATATCTAAACCAATCACTTGCGCCCCTTGGTTGGCAGCAAAAAGCGCTGTTTGACCCGGACCACAGCCAATATCCAAGATTTTTTTATTTTTGACTTTAAGACTTAAGATTAAATCCTCAAGATGTTTATTTCGAAAATAAAATGTTTTTCGACGAAATAAAAAATTAATCAATTTCTGCAACGGATTTTTTTCTTGGGCCTCTTTCTGAAAAGCTAAATTATAGTCGGAAGCCCACTGGTCAAAATAATTTTCTACTTTAGTTTTAGTCATTTTTTACTCCGTAAAATATTCGGTGACAAATTTTTCAGCCGAAATAATTCTGCCACGATATTGCTTTAAAAGTTTTTCAAAAATTTTAGTCATTGGCTGACCTGCTCGACGGAAAATTAATCGTTCTTTAAATTTCATCTTATCAATTTTTGGCGCTTGGTTAAACTCATAAGGATGAAGATAAAAGCAAGCTGCCCCTGTTTTTAAAGTATGGTCTAGAGTTATTTTTGTCCACCACAACCCAAAAATTCGCGTCGCAATCGAAACCGCTCCGGGTAACTTTAAAATAGGAAAAGTGGGAATTGGTATTTCAATCAATGACGATTTCCCTTTTAACAGCATTGATTTTTCAGAAACACGATAAGGATTACAAGAAACAGCGGTTTGGTCACGATTTTTACCCTGAACATTTCTTGATGGACAGACAGAACTATCATAAGCAAATTTTTGTTCATTTAAAACTTCTCCAAGCCAAGACGGTATGACTAAATTAGGCGCACGAAACCCTAAAACTTTTTGACCAGATAATTTTCTTAAAATCTTTCGACTTTTTACAAGATCTTTTACAAAGTCATCCTTTGAGTACAAGGTTAAGTCATAATGATGCATCCCATGACAGGCAATTTCATGACCTTCACGGGCAATTTTTTTGACTAGTTCCGGATACCACTCGGCGACCTCACCTAAAATAAAAAAAGTCGCTTTAATTTTCTCTTTTTTTAGAATCTTTAAAATTTGATTGGTAGGCTCAATAATTTCGCCATTAGGTTTTGTTGAATGATAATAATCTTTAAAACAATCTTTCGTATTTTTCCAGCGAGATTTAGCTGAACCCGTCGCCCAACGACCATGATACCATTCATCAAGATCAATACATAAAATAAGGGGATTTTTCATTTAGAATTTACGTATTCTTTAATAATTTTCGCAATTTTAAGATAAGCATTACCATCACCCAAAAAGTTGGGATGATTTTTTGGTTTTGGAAAGTTACGAGCAAATTTTATAATTTTTTCTTTATTAGTCCCCGCTAATTGATTCCACCCAGATTGGACTGTTTCAACCCATTCCGTTTCTTCTCTTAAAGTAATACAAGGTACATGATCCAAAAAAGCTTCTTTTTGCACCCCACCAGAATCAGTTAAAATTAATTTGGCATTACTTTCTAAAATAATCATTTCCAAAAAACCAACCGGGTCAATTAGTTCAATATTCGAATTTTTTATGATTCTTTCTAGTCTATATTCTTTGAGGTATTTTTTGGTCCGCGGATGAACGGCGAAAATTACTTTTTCGTTAATTTTGGCAAACGCTTCAATAATATTGATCAAGTTTTCTTTTTTATCAGTATTTTCTTGACGATGAACGGTAGCAAGAATATATTTTTTTGGTTCAATATTTAATTCTTCTAAAATAGTATCTTTAGTTTTTAGTTTTTGATTTTTGATTTTTTTCTGAATATCATGCATCACATCACCCACAAAATAGACATTTTTCTTAATGCCCTCTCCTTTTAAAATTTTGACCGAAGACGAAGTCGAGCAAAACAAAAATTCGGAAACATGATCTGAAATAATACGATTAATTTCCTCTGGCATCTGGCGATTATACGAACGCATACCTGATTCGATATGAGCAATCGGAATATGAAGTTTGGCGGCCGCCAAAGCACCAGCTACGGTGGAATTAGTATCGCCATAAATAATAACCATATCTGGTTTTTCCTTAAGCAAAATTTGTTCAATCTTTTGGAGCATTTTACCAGTTTGCTTACCCTGTGTGCCAGAACCAATCCCTAAATTATAATCAGCTTTAGGAATCTTGAGTTCATCAAAAAATACGGCCGACATGTTTGAATCATAATGTTGACCAGTGTGAATTAAAATTTCACGCGCAAATTTTCTAATTTCGCTTGATATAAGCGGTGTTTTGATGAATTGAGGTCTAGCCCCAACAATTGTGGCAATTTTAAACATTTTTAGCTTTTGATTTCTTAAGTATTATTAAACTAAAAATTACTCCTAAAGTAAATGCCCAAAAAATCATTCCTACCCGAGTTAACGCCGCGACCATTAAACCTTGAGTCACATCTAGACCCAAAAAATGAGAAGTATAGACCACCGCCCCTTCGTAAAAGCCAAAAGAAGCTGGTAACAATCGAATAAAAAAAGCATAGCCTGAAAGACCAGCCACCAAAAAACTTTCGCCCAAAGATACCTTTAAATTAAGAGCTTGATAGGAAAAAAAGAATATTAAAGTAAAAAAAAGTAGTTCCATTAAAGTCATTAAAATAAGTTTATAAATTATACTTGGATGTTCTTTAAATTGTTTAAGACTTTCAAAAACACGACTTAAAATCATAAGATATTTGTTTTTTGAAAATCGAGGAAATCTTGGCGCTAAAATTATAAAGCCAATACAACCTAAAATCACCGAAACAAATAACAACAAAAGTTTGAGGTTAAAAAAATGATGACTGGCATAAGCGGCTGCCAACCCCAACAGACCACCTAAACCAAAAATTGTAAATTCAATTAGATACATTCCTCCCAGAGTACCGATAAAATGAGTGTATTTAAACTTATAAACTTTTTTTAAATAAGCCGCCCTAAACCCAAAACCACCAAATGGAATCAAATAATTTCCCATCAAAGTAACAGCAGTAATGCCAAACCATTCCTTAAATTGTAATTTGATATTAAAAATCTCTAAAAGTAATTTTAAAATTATTCCTTGAATTAAAAAATAAATAAAAACACAAATTAAAATAACTAAAAGATACTCCCTGGAAATAAAACGAATGTTTTGAAATTCTGCTGAGTGGCCTTTAACAAAATAAACCACCAAGACAAGTAAGCTTAAAAAAACAACAATTGAAATTATTTTCTTAATCATCTTTTTAGTTCTCTTAATTTCTTAATCTCTTTTTTGTCGGGAAAACTAATCAGCACCGCTCGTCTTGCGCCATAAAAGACAAAAAAACTGCCAGCGGCTACCGCTGAAGCATGCCCTACCTTGACTGCTTGGATAAAATCTTCGACACTACTAGCGCCACCACAAGCAATCACCGGAATATTAACCGCATCAGCCACTAATTTAATTAATTTTAGATCGTAGCCAGAAAAAGTGCCGTCTCGATCAATAGAATTAATCATAATTTCACCGGCTCCCATCCTTTCCATTTCTTTGGCCACTTGGTCTGGCTTTAAGCCTGTTGGTTTGGTGCCTTCATGGGTATAAACTTCATATTGACCATTGAAATTTAACTTCGCGTCAATCGAAACTAAAATGCTTTGACTGCCAAAGTTTTCGGCCGCCATTTTAATAAATTTCGGATTTTCAATTCCATAAGTATTAATGGCCACTTTTTCCACGCCAGCATTAAATAAATCTTTAATATCTTTAAGACTTCGAATGCCCCCACCAACTGTCAAAGGCATAAAACATTCATCAGAGAGTTTATTGATATATTTGATTGAAATAAGCCGATTTTCTCGTGTCGCTTTAATATCTAAAAAGACTAATTCATCAACCTCTTTTTGATTAAAAATTCTAACCGCATTAATTGGGTCACCAATATAAGTAGGATTTTGAAATTTAATTGTTTTAACGAGCCCTAAATCTTCAAAAAGAAGACAAGGCATCAAACGAATTTTTAACATAACTTTGCAAAATTTTTTAAGATTTGGATACCAGCCTGGTGACTCTTTTCTGGATGAAATTGGGTACCATAAATATTATCTTTTTGAATAACAGAGACAAAATCATAACCATAATGGGTCGTGGCCAAAATTTCGTTCTTACCTTCTGTAACGACGTGATATGAATGAACAAAATAAAAAATATCCTCATCTTTGATGCCTTCGAGCAATGGACTTTTTTTTCTAATTTTAATCGAATTCCAACCCATATGAGGGATTTTTAAACTACTATTTTCTTTTTCAAAAACAAATTTCCGAGTTTCAGCTTCAATCCACCCTAAACCTTTGGCATTACCTTCTTCACTTTTCTGGCTAAAAAGCTGAATTCCCAAGCAAACTCCCAAAATAGGTGTTTTCTCTACTAAAACTTTTTGATTTAAAACCGGCAACAATCCTCTTTCTGAAAGATTTTCCATCCCTGCTTTGAAAAAACCAACACCAGGTAAAATTAATTTTTCGGCTTTTAAAATCACTGATGGTTTCGAAGAAATCACCGCTTTAACCCCAATTCGCTCTAATTTATTAGCCACCGATCGTAGATTACCGGCGCCATAATCAATAATGACAATCATTTTTTAACCTTTCGGAAAAAGTTTTTGGTAAAGAAGTTTTGGAAACAAATTTAATTTATAAGTCATTTTCATTGGCCATTTAAAAGCTCGAATTAAGGGATAATAAGTTGGATAATCGTGAAAAGTTTTTGCTGGCAAGGCCATAATTTTATTAAATTCACTTCTTGTCATCCAAAGTTTACTAATCACATAATTTATCATTTCGTCTTCATAAGGCACAGGCGCGGTCTTAATTTTCAAAAGAGCATTTTCCCGTGTCATTTGCCCCGATCGAATTAAAGCTGAATATTCAATTTTTCTTTTATCAATACCAAATTTTTTTGGCAATAAATATGATTGAAAAAAATTAGTGTAATATGATTCTTGATGGTGGCCACCATAATAAGTCCAATCTAATTCTTTTTCTAATATTTTCTGAACTTTAGTATGGTTATATTCAACATAATTAATCAAGGGAACGGTTTTAATTTTTTGCCAAGTGACTTCCGCTAAATCGCTTAAATTAACATTGGGATAAGTTTTTAAAGGATATTTGCCAAATTTTTTTTGAATTGCCACAATGTATTTACCATCCATATAAGTCCAACCTAATGGTTGAACACCCTCGGTTCGAAAAGAATGACCATTTAAAATATATTTGATTCCTTCCTTAATGGCCACCCGGTGCAAAGTTCCCAAAATCCCGACGTCAGTCGGAATTTCCGCATCAGGCACGGAGGCTTTTAAATATGAAATTTGCAGATCTTTGAATTCTTCCCAATTGACAACTATTGTTTCTAAATCAATTTTGAGTTTTTCCAAAGATTTTTTAATATTGGTCACCGCAATCGGTGAATCCCAACCATTGTCAAAATGAACGGCTAGTGGCTTAAGACCAAGTTTGACCGCCATATATAAAAGAAAAGAGCTATCTCGACCACCACTAACACCAACTATACAATTATACTTTTTACCTTGGCCCTTATTTTTGATTTCCTGAACAATTTCTTTCAATTTTTGAGCACCAATTTTGCCTTGTGGATATTCTTTCTCCATCTCATTATGAAGGTAACAAAAATTACAAACCCCTTCTTTATCAAAGGAAATATTAGGAATAGTGGTATCTGCCACACATCTGGTACAAATTTTATTAGATTGTGAATTTTTCATAATTTTACTTTAGTAAAATTTCCGCGGTTACTGTCGAGTAACCTATAAAATTTTAAAAGTTTCTCTTCTTCAATAGTCCAATTATATTTGGCCTGAGAGAGTCCTGCAAGGTTTCGACGATATTTTTTTTGAGCCGTTGGTTTTAACATTTTGATAATTTTTTGAGCAATTAATTTTGAATTGGCCGGGTTCACCACTTCACCAATATTATTTTGAAGAATGATTTTTTTGTATTCTGGAAAATTGCTGCCTAAAATTGGTACCTCGGCGGCAATATACTGAAAAAGCTTATTGGGTGAAGAATAATAATAACTTAAAGAAATTTTTTGAGTTAAGGCCAAGCCTAGATCCACTTCTTTAATCGTCGAGACTACCTCGTCTGGTGCCACTCGCGGTAAAACGTAAACTTGTTTTTCCAATTTTAAGTCTTCGGCCATTTTTTTAATTTGGTTTTCCAATTTACCTCGACCTAAAAAAACAACTAAATAATTTTGGGGTAAAAATTTAACCGCTTTAATCATTTGCTCTAAACCGCGTCCTTCATCAACAATCCCTAATTGTAAAATAATTTTCTTTCTAGGAAATTTTTTTCGAAGCGAAAATGGCGCTTTGGCTTGAATATCTTTTTTAGGTGTATTATAAATGGCGATAAATTCTTTATGATACTTTTTCGACAAAAAATTAGCAATCACTTGATTAACAGTTAGGCCCGTCTTTACTTTAAACATTAAAAATTTTTCCAATGGCTTAAAAAGCCATCTTAAAGCGCCGAGGTTGGAAAAAGGGAAAATCTCGGACCAAACTTCGTGTGAATCATAGATTAAAGTTTTACGATGCAGTAGTGCGGCTGGCATGGCACACAAAAGTCCATCAAGATCATGAGCATGATAGATATCAGTTTCGGTTTGCCAAGCAGCTTTCATTAATGCAAAAAGTGAAGAAAAAATATTTAGTTTATAAATTGGAAGGTGTTTAAAGTCAATTCTTTTAATTTGAAATATTTTCGGTTTGACGATAATTCCATGACTATATTGACGGGCTAAAATAACCACTTGGTATTTCCGACTTAAAGATTCGGCTTCATTTAAAATCCGATTATCATAATCAATATCGCTGGTTGTAATCATACAAATTTTTTTCATATTAACCCCCTGTATAATTGATCTAATTTTTCAAAATTACTTTTAATTTCTGCTCTTTCTTTAATCAATTGACGATTTAACTTGCCAATTTTTTGCCATTTTGAAGTCGGATATTTTAAAGCCGCCCGAAGAGCAATCACTGTCGCTTCGACGTCTTTTACTGGTACTGTCCAAAAATTTTTACCATTTTCCCATTCTCTAATATATGGCAAATCAGTCACCACAATTTTACTCTCCGTTGCCATGGCTTCTAAAAAAGAAACGCTGCAGCCATCTGAAGAAGATAAAGATACAACCACCTCAGCTCGATTGTAATAACCAATCATTTTTTCATTGGAAACTTTGGGCCAAAAAACCACTTTATCAACTAAATTGTATTTGATTATTAATTTTTCTACTTCTAATAAATAATTTTCGTCAACAATATTTTCCAGCAAAGCCAGTTTAACATTTTTATCATTTTTCGATATTTGATAAAAAGCTGAAATTAAAATATCCGTATTATAAATTGATCCAATAGCCCTCGGGCAAAAGATTATTTTTTCTTGATTCGAAAATTTTTGATTTTTAAAAATATCTAAATCAATCCCAAAATGGATCAATTGCCAATGTTTTTTAGGCATACCAATCTTTTGAGCCTGCTGACTTAGTGCCAAAGAAGAACAAGTAACCAGATCGGCTTTTTGCAAAGTTTTTCGAATAAGATGCTTTTCCGGCGCAATAAATTCTTCAAATTTAAAAACATCCGAACCCCAAGTTGTCACCACATAAGGTCGAAATCCTGAAAGATAAGCCCAAATGCCGGCAAACACCAAATCTTGACCGTGAACAATATCTGGTTGAATTTTCCAAATAATCTTTCTAATTTTATAAATTGATTTAATAAAATACCATGGTGCCAAACTACTCTCTTGCAATAAATAAGTTTTTACACCAGTTATTTTAGCCGGTTTAGTTGTAATAAAATGAATATCATAACCTTTTTGAACAAAATACTGGCAAAGGCTTTGGTTTTGAGAAGACTGAATATTACCAATTAAACACAGTCTAACTTTCGAAGTTTTTTCAACTAATTGATCAAATATTTTTGTTAAATCTTTGGTTAAATTTTTTCTCTCATATTTTTCCAAATTAACTTCGGGGATTTTCAAATCATTTTTTTGCCAAGATTGATACAATTTTAATAATTTTTCTTTTATTTCTTCGACATTTTCTGGATTAGCCACCTCACCCACTTTAAGTTTATGGATTAATTTGGCAGCACCAGATTTATAAGGCGCAATGGCTAAAATAGGCTTACGCAGGGCTAAATATTCGAAAATTTTACTGGTCATCACTGAAAGATTGTCCAGTGGTGAAAGTATCAATAATAAAACATCTGCCGAAGCTAACTTTTTAAGGGACTGACGATACGATAATCTTTTCGAAGAACCAATAAATTCTAGCTTAATATTTTTTAAGTTTAGCTCATCAATTGCCCGCGAAAACGAACCAATTTTTCTTGAACCATATATAGTTCCGGCATAAATTAAATTCATTTTTTTATTTTTAGAATTATTAACTAAATCTTTAAAATCTGCCTTATCAAAACCATTGGTAATAGTTATGAATTTATTTTTCTGGTTATTTAGAATTCTTTGATAAGAATTTGTTAATCCTTCGGAAATAGTTATAACTGTGTCGGCATTATTTAAAATAACTTTTTCTAAATATCTTGTTATTTGCCGGTGAATAGGGCTAAAAAATTGAGCATACGGACTCTCTGTCCACTCATCGCGAAAATCGGCGACCCACTTAATACCAGTTAGTTTTTTTAAAACTAAAGCGATTAAATGATCTGAGTACGACGACGAAGAAGTAAAAACAAGAGAAATTTTTTCTTTTTTAATTATTTTGTAAGCTCGCCACAAAGCTGGTAAAAACCACAAAATTTGTCGGTCAGGAATCAAAAATAAGGGATATAAAAAATATTGTAAAAAAGACTGCCAAAGACGATTTTTAAACCAAAAACATGGCTCTAGATATTCAATACGGGTTACTTGAACTGATGAAGGAATATCTAAAAGAAGACTTTCATCAGAAACAGGATAAAAACCTTTTCGAGGAGTTAGAACAGATGGATCCCAGCCAAGAGTAGGCAAGAATTTAACAAATTTTGTCACCCGTATTACTCCGGCACCGCCAAGTGGCGGAAAAAAATATGAAATAAAAAGAACTTTTTTATTCATAATTCGCCTCGTAAATCTTTAAATAACGCTCGGCGATTTTTCGTGAGTCATGAAACTTACACGCAAATTTTTCTCCTTCAACACCAAGTTGCTTGAAGTCTTCAGGATGTTTAATTAGTTTTTCCAAGTCTCTTTTAAAAGTCCAAATATTTGTGTTTATTATCGGTAACTCTGAACTAAAATCAACAAATCGAAAACAAGTTGGATCTAAAAAGGCCATGACGACTTTACCCATAGCCATCGCTTCAGCCGCCAGTCCACCATACCAACCAACTAAAAGTTGATCAACGACAATATCGGCTTGAGCCATTTCGTGCAATAGAACTTCATGACTTAACCCTTGAACAATTTTAAATTCTACTTGAGAATACGATTTACTCAAATGCTTGAAAACTTTTTCAATATAAAACGTTCCTTTTATTTTTAAATTACTTGGTGCATGTAAAACAACTAATTTTCGATGATCTAATTTGTCCACTTTTGTCATTAAATCCCGAACATTCCGGGCATAAGGAATGATAACATCATAACGATCAACAGACTTAACTAAAAATGGACCAGTCAGCACAATTTTGTCAGCGAAATAACAAAAGATTTTCATCCGAAGTTGTAAGCGTACTTCCGAACCCCTGAAAGTACAAACAATTTTTTTACCCAAAATTTTTAAGATCAAGAGATTTAAAGGATAAAAGAAAAACACTTCCATATAATTAAAGTGCCAAATATCGTATTTGGATAAAATCTTGAAAAAATATTTTAACCTTTGAAAAAAAGCTAAATAGCGATTCGGAGAAAATTGTAACAAAAAATCTACCGGCATATTAAAACGAATTTTTCCCATGCCGTAGAAATCAATCTGGTATCCCCTCCTTTTAAGAACTCTTGTGAAATTCCAAATGCCAACTGTACCTGCGCTATTGAAACCCACAAAAATCCGTTTACTTTTTAGGGGATCCTTTTTTTTCATCAATAATTGACTTAAGTCGTTTGCTAAAATCTCTTTCGAAATTCATCCCTAACTTTTTGATTTTAGAATTCGAAATTTCAAATTTTTTAATGTCACCTAGCACCCAATCTTTATAAACTGGCTTTAAATCTTTCCGTTCAAAGACTTCAAGAATAATTTTTAAAAGTTCATTAATCGTTACTTTAATACCAGAAGCACAATTATAAATTTCACCAGTTGATTCTTTTTTTGTTGCTACCAATAAATTTGCTTTAACAATATCTTTAACATATGTGAAAGACCTCTCCTGTCGTCCGGTACCAAAAATAATTGGCCGTTTACCTTCAAGCATATTGCGAATAAAAATGGCCACTACCCCACCAAACTCATTTGATTCCTGACGTGATCCATAAACATGAAAATACCTTAAAATAGTCGTATCCAAACCATAAAGATGATGAAAAACTTGGACATATCTTTCGCCAGCTAGTTTACTGACACCATAGTAAGAAACAGGACTAGTTGGATGTTTTTCATCTTGAGGGAAATAAATGGCTTCACCATAGACCGAACCAGTCGAAGCTTGAATAAATTTTTTAATTTTATATTTTTTAGCCAGCTCTAATAAATTAAACGTTCCAGCACCATTGACTTCTAAATCTCTTCTTGGATCCTTTAAACAAACGCTTTTTTTAGAAGCAGCATTATGAAAAACAATATCTACTCCTTTAAAATAAGCTGATAATTTTCCAACATCGGTAATATCACAATTTATTTCTCGAAAATTTTTATATTTTTTTAAATGCTTAAGATTTTCATATTTGCCAGCTGAATAATTATCAATTGAGACAACCAAAAAACCACGAGTAACTAATTCTTCGCAAAGATGAGAGCCAATAAAACCAGCACCACCAGTAACTAATGCTTTGTGATATTTCTTTTTAAATTCAGGGTAAATTTCACTAATTGTCATGCTTTATTCCTTTTTGCTTTTTTAACAAATTTTTTCATAAATATTTTTAAATAATCAATTTCTTGTTTTTCGATTACACCAGTTAAATAGAGAAGCGTGATAAAACTTAAAAACTCAAAAATTTTAATACCTAAACTTGGCCAAAAACTATATCGCCAGAAAATCGGAGAAACAAACATGACAACGAGACTCAAAATAACTAATTTTAAAACTTTAGCCCATTCAATCTCTAAATGAATGAATTTTTGGCTACAAAGAAAATAAGCTACTGTCAAAAACAGATAGGATAAAGCGGTAGCCCAT
>JAMCZU010000002.1 GCA_023485405.1 Patescibacteria group bacterium | reverse complement strand
TTCTATAATTATCACCGACCACACTTTGGCTTAGGCATGGATGGTCGCATCCCTTATATGCAACTTAGAAAATATATTAACGATAACAGACAGAATATCAATGTCAAAAGAACTATGATACTGTACAAAACTTGACAATTATAATATATTGTAATATACTATAATTAAATCGCAACTGAATACTGCCCGTATGGGTGGGTGTCCGCAAGGAATAGGTTGTTCCCTCCTCTGGTGGTTCACCATCAAGAGGGTTTTTTGTTTTAAAGAGGCCTCAAAACTTCCTTTTTAATACCAATCAAATAAAGTTTCTCAGCATACGGAGCACCTTTAACTTTTTTCCTGACTAAACCTGCTATTGCATCTGCTAACCTTATAATTGCATTGCTTTCGTCTTTTATACCTCTCACCTTTTCTGTATTTAATCCAATTCGTCTTAACCCGGTTTTAACCATTAAAATTTCTTTTCGTTCTAACCCATCTATAAAAACTGATGCTTTTGTTTTTTCTTTGGTCTTAACCATATTTACAGCAGTGGCAATTGTCACTAACATTGTATCTTTATATGTTTTGCTATTCTTTGTTAAAGAGTAAAAAATAGAGTTTTTAAAAACTACTGTATCAAAAACCCGTTCAATGTAAGCGGACTGCAACTCTCGCTTACTTTTGGACCACTTTGTTTTTAGTTTACCTGTCTCAGTTTCTATTTTCTCAAGTAATTTTTCTATTTCGTATCTGTTATCTTTGGTAACAACAATTGAAACGATAAAAATCTCGCCTTTAGTGTCCTGGCCCGTTTCATCAACATAACAATAAAGTTTTTGAGTCATATTTTTATCGCCAAAGTCTAGTCACAAATGGCGCAATCATCCCTAAAGCAACCAAAATAACGACAATAATTAAAATGATTCTAATGCAGGATTTCTTATCCATTTCGAGTTCTCTTTCTTAATTCTAATATAACTAGCATTAAAGCTAAAGCAATCATTAGACCAATAAGGATTAATAAAGCAGTTATCTTTTCTTGGGTTTTAGAAATAATCGCCACCGTGCCAAAAATCATTGAAATAATATACAAAAGGATAACTGATTGCTTTTGCGTTAACCCGGCGGTCAAAAGACGATGATGCAAATGACGCCGATCGGCCAAAAAAGGTGATTTCCCTTTAAATAGGCGCCGTAAAACCACCCAACCCACATCTAAAACCGGTATTCCTAAAACCAAAAAAGAAGTGGCCAGTTTTCCTCCGGAAATCATCGCTAACACCCCAATCAGATAGCCCAAAGCCATACTGCCGGAATCACCCAAAAAGATCCGCGCCGGATTAAAATTCCAAGGTAAAAATCCCAACGCCGTCCCCGCAATAACGGCTGCAAGTAGCGCACTAGCATCTTGTCCTAAACTAATACTTAAAAAGAAAATGACAATCGCTGAAATTAAAGAGATGCCAGTAGCCAAACCATCTAAACCATCTAAAAAATTAAAGGTATTAATCAACAGAAGAATCCAAAAAACCGAGATAAAATCTCCGAGAATTTCAATATTAAAGCCGTGGCCAAACAAAGTAAAATAAATTTGTGGGTTGGTCAAATCAACGTGACTACCAAAAGGCAAACGAAGAAAACTGATTGAAACACCAAAAGAAACAACAATAACAGCAGCTGTAAGTTGCCAAAATAATTTCTTTAAAGGTGCAACACCACGAATATCATCTAAAATACCAACGATTAACAAAACAATGAGTCCTAAGATCACCCCCATTAATTTTTGATCAGCAAACCACAGATGCTCGCCAAAATTAAGCCGGCGGGAAGCAAAAATATAGCCAACGGTCATAATTAGAAAAGTAATCACAATGGCCACCCCGCCTAACCGCGGTAAAGGATAGGGATGGATTTTTCGAGGCGAAGGTTGATCAAATAATTTTAATTTTTGAGCAATAAGCCTGACATAAAAAGTCAGGCCCCCGCAAATTAAAGCACTAATGACAAAAGATGGTAAATAAGCACGGATCATTTTTTAATTTTGCCCCAATTTTTAGTGTATAAAACATCTTCCATCACTAAATCGTAATCAAGGATTTCTTCTTTTTTAAACCAAATCGCAATTTCTTTTTCGGCTTCTTCGGGTGAGCCGGAAGCATGAATTAAAGTATGAATTACTCGGCCCAAACCATCGGATAATTCGTAACTTTCCATGGAATAGTCTCCACGGATAGAGCCAATATCAGCCACCAGTGGATTAGTCGCACCGGCAGTTTTACGTCCTAAAGCACAGGCATGAGGACCTTGCCAAACCATAAATATTACCGGACGATCAGTTAAATGTTCCATTAGCCGACTCCGAGTAAGTTTCGCTAAATCAATCGGACCCATACCAGGATCAATACCTTTTGATTTATAGTTTTCATAAGTTTTAGTACCATTAGAAACATACCATTCCTCATCATCCGGATAATGCTTGCCAACTTGTTCTTTTGTCGGCGCAATCATTTTACAAGCAACTAGCTTCAAACCTCGCTTCTCAAATTTGGAGATAAATTCACCAATAAGATGTCTTTGGATTGATTCCGGCTTAATCGCAATTAAAGTTCTTTCTTTAGGCATTTAGAATCTTTCTAGTAATTTTTGAAAATTGGCCTTGTCTTGAAACGGACCAATCATCGCTAAATTTAAGTTTTTTCCTACAAAATAATCATTAGCAAATTTTTTAATATCTGAAGCAGTTACTTTTTCATATTTTTTAATTAAATCTTCTGGTTGCTCAATTTTATCCCAAAAGAGTTTCTGCTCGGCTAGAAATTCCGCCACCGCAAAAGACTCTTCCAGACTCAAATACATTCGTCCTTTAAGATTTTCTTTAGCTCTTTGAAGTTCTTCAAATGCCACTTCTTCTTTCTTTAATCTATTAAATTCTTCTAAGATAACTTTAACCGCTTCTTCGGCCCGGGAAATATCCACTCCGGCTGCTGCGCCAAAAACACCCGCATCTTGAAAATCGGCCATCTCTGAAGAAACATAATAAGCGAGGCCTCTTCGTTCTCGCACTTCCGTAAAGAGCCTGGAAGACATTGTTTCACCAAAAATATTATTTAAAACTCTTAAAACCGGACGCTCTGGACTAGTTCGCGCAATAGTGCGAAAACCTAAAATTAAATGAGCTTGATCAGTTTTTTTAAAATGGATTTTTAACCCTGGTTTTGTTTGATTTTCTTCAATTTTAATATAATCTGCCTTCTTTTTTGACTCGACTTTTTGAAAAAATTCTTGAATTTTTTCTTGCCAAGGCACACTATTTTTCCCGCCGGCAATCGCTACAATCATATTCTCTGGCGTATAAAATTTATCACGATAATTGACGAAATCTTTTCTTGAAAATTTTTGGACCGTTTCTTTAAGACCCGTTGTTTGCCAACCCAAAGGTTGATCACCATAAAAAAGCTGTTTAGCCACCTCTGAAATATAACTTTGAGGCAGATCTTGATACATATTAATCTCTTCAATAATTACTCCTTTTTCGCGTTCGATTTCTTCATCTTTAAAAGTAGAGTTATAAAGCATATCAAACAAAATATCTAAAGCGAGTTCAAAATGTTCGGAGGCGGCTCTCACAAAAAAACCAGTGTTTTCTTCAGAAGTAAAAGCATTGTAACTGGCGCCGACGGCATCAAGCGCTTTAGCAATATCAATGGTTTTTGGACGCTTAGCCGTTCCCTTAAAAAACATATGTTCTAAAAAATGAGAGATACCATTAAGATCTTTCGTTTCATAACGAGAACCAACGCCCACTAAAAAGAGTACAGTCACTGCTTTGGTATTTTCCAGTGGTGCTGTAATAAGTCTTAAGCCATTAGAAAGAATAGTTAATTTATGATTTAACATATGTTAAATATACCTGAAAATTTTTTAAATTTCAAATTTTTGAATGTTGACAAGATATAATTGACTCTTACAATGAAAAAGGGTTTATACCCAATATCCCGCGTCTAACCTTGCTTCCAGACTAATACTGTCTCCCAAGTGAGGCCGGGATCTATCTCTTTGGCCCAGACAGGCTGACTACCACTGGGCCATTATTTTATTTAAAAAAAGACCCCGGACATAATGCCGGGGCCCCAATGAAAGAAGAAAAAACACGCGGCTTTACTAGCCGTCTAAGAATGTTTTAAATCTGTAACTCGGGGGCGGAGATGGTTTATCAGAACGACCATAATGCCAGACTAAAGCCCCGGCAATAATTACCATCACTCCCACAATTGTGCAAGTTAACCAGTCATGGACTATGAAAATAAGATACGAATACATTAAGAGCAAGTTCCCAAAGTCCCAATGACCAGTTGGCTGCAGATACTCGAGCCGCCAAACCGGATAACCGTTGACAACCCAAGCCAGGCCAAAAAATACCGCTATTACAACCAGAACCACCAAAGCTATCTTTCCCATAATTATCTCTTACCTCCCTGTACAGAGTATCTGATTTTCTTTCGAACCATATACTATACCACAAAAGTGGTGATTTGTCAAGGCCTTGACCTCAAAAGACCCTTCTTTATTCTAGAATAATCTTGACGAAAAATCAATCACATTATATGATTAAAATGACCATTTAAAAGGAGGTTTTTATGGAAAATCCACTCAAGGTTTCATTAGAGAATATCATTCCCCTAACTGAGGCACGTGATCATTTTTCTCAAATTGTTAACGAAGTCCAAAAAGACAAACTCTATGTTCTCACCAAAGGCGGCAAACCAGCCGTGGCGATTGTTGATGTAAAATATTTAGAACATATCACTGGCGGTGAAGCAAAAGTTGAAAATGTGAAAGAAGAAATTAAAAAGGCGCCGGAAAAAGTGGGCTTACCACCAATGGTCGAACATTCAAAACCTGTGACGCCGAATCCGACACCACCAATTCAAACCACTCCTCCACCTCCACCGAAACCACCAGTAGCACCACTAACTAAAGCTGAATCACCCAAACCAGCTGGGTTTGCCGCACCACAACCACCTAAACCTTCTGTTCAGAACCCTGCTCCAGTGGCTATTGCCAGCCAAACATCCACGCCACCTCCTAGTAATCCTGTACCATCCAAAACCACACCAACACCGTCACCCCAAGGTGATAAAATTGATGTTCAATTTTCCCAAGAACCACCAGTAGAAGATAAGTCAAAAAATGAAGATCGTTTTAAATCACCAGATGATAAAACTGCTCCAAGCCAATATGACGGCAAAGAAGAAGAACCTGAAGATATGTCCATTGATTAGTGCTTAGAATTTTGCTTTAGATGTCTTCTGATCCACCAAATAATACCAATCACTATTAGTCCTAGAATAACCCAATCAAATCCATGAAAATAGCGACGCAGGCTTTCCCAGTTTTCGCCTAATTTTTGACCAATAAAAGCCAAAGCCAGCGACCACGGTAAAGACCCTAAAAAAGAATAAACCACAAATCGCCAAAAATTCATTCTGGCAATGCCTGCCGGAAAAGAAATAAATGTTCTAATTACTGGTAAAAGTCTTCCCACAAAAACGGTGACTTCACCATGTTTTTTAAACCATTTATCCGCTAAATCCAAATCGTGATGAGAAATAAAAATATATTTACCATATTTTTCGATTAATGGTCTACCACCCCACGCTCCCAACCAATAAGAAAAAATTGAACCAATCACACAGCCAATAGCACCAGAGAGTCCCACTAACCAAAGATTCAGTTCACCTTTGGCCACTAAAAATCCAGAAAAAGGCATAATTATTTCTGAAGGTAGTGGAATATTAGCTGATTCAATCGCCATTAAAAGAGCTACTCCACCATAGCCAAGGGTACTAATTACCCCCATAATCCAAGATGCAATTGTGGATAAAATAATACTTGCCATATTACCTCGCTAATAACGAATCTTAACTAATAACTAATACTGTTCTACATCATTGATAATTCGATATTCGTTATTAGTTTTAATTAGTTATTAGTGTGGATATTAAAGGTAGCCGAAAAACCAAAAAGTAGCGGCCGTTAAAACGAAAGCGATTAAAGATCCCGCCACCGCTTGCCAGATAGTATGCCGTTTCCGATGAATCCTCGACCACGCTAAAGGGATTAAAAACAAATACAACCACCATAGATGAATGCCAAAAAGAATAACCGAAATCGTCGCAATTGCTGAAAAAAGAGCCGTATGAATACTCACTTTCCACACTTGAGTCAGAAGTGCCACTCCGACAACATTAATCGCATAAGCCGCGCCGATTACTGTCACGGGTTTGGCCGCGCCTAAAATAAAAAGTAAGAAAGCACCAATCACTGACGAAACACCGGCTAAAAGAAAAGGGATTTTTCGATCATTTTTATCAGAAATATGAAGATCGCGAATCTGCCGAGATTCCAATAGCCATAAAACATAAAAACCAGGGATAATGATCGCAAATAGTAAAAATGTGATCATCCAAGGTAAAAACTGACTTAAATTACGAGAATAGTGATAGCTAATTAAAATAATAAAAACTAGGGCTGTAACATAAGGACTAAAAAAGGCCGAGATGACAAAAGCTACGTAATCAATAAATTTATGAACATTTTTGTTAATAAAACCGCCTTTTTAGGCTAAATGCAAAACTCGACAAATTTTTAAAATAAAACTGTAAATAATATTTAATGGCTTGTCAAAAAGATCAATTAAATAAGCAGAAAGCAGTCCAATGGCCAATCCACCTAAAATATCAGTTGGGAAATGAATCGCTGTGGCCACCCTAAAGAAAGAAACGACAATCGCCATAGCTAATATTGCCCAAGCCAATTTCTTATACCCAGAAAACCACAAAGAAAAAGCGACGGCAAAAAGAGCGCTAGCATGATCTGAAGGAAAAGAATAATCCGGCCGATGAAAAACCAATTCTTGAATCCCGGTGATCTCAAAAGGCCGGGGTCGGTTAATTAAATTGCCAATCGTATAAGCCAAAATCGGCCAAGCCAAAATAACCGAAAACAAAGCTCGTAGTGTGACTTTTTTTGAATCCTTTGAGTAAAACCATAAAACAAGTAAAATAACCGGTAAAGAATAAATCAGGTACTCCGCAAAAAATTTATCAATAATTGTGTTACTATGCTTGGCAAAAAAAGAGTTTAAACTTAAAACAATTCTTTCGTCAATGGCAGTTATTTGATGGATCATTTTTAATACCTTTCTTTCTCTTCTAAACTTATCAGAATTATTTCTTTTTGACAATAAAGAAAATGCGTCGTAAAATTTAATTATGTCAATAAATTCTCTGATTACCGATTTTTTAGAATATATGGAGGTTGAAAAAGGCCGCACTATTGCTAGTACTAAAAATTACGATCGTTATCTACGAACATTTAGCGTTTTTGCTAAAGAAAACCAAATCGAAAATCCGGAAAAAATCGATTTAGATTTAATCAGAAAATTTCGCTTAGCGCTTAACAGAACAAATATTTCTAAGAGCACCCAAAATTATTATTTAATTGCTTTAAGGTCCTTTTTAACTTTTTTACAAAATAGGAAAAATATCAATGTCTTGGCCGCCGAAAGAATAGAATTAGCTAAAACCAGTCAAAAAGAATTAATTTTTCTCACCGACGATGAACTGGATGTGTTATTAAATCAACCCGATTTGAAAACTATTCAAGGATTACGAGACAAAGCTATCCTAGACTTATTTTTTTCAACCGGCCTTCGTGTTTCAGAACTTTGCAGTCTTAAAAAAGATGACATTAATCTTAAAAAACCAGAATTTTCAATTAAAGGAAAGGGAGGAAAAATCCGAGTAGTCTTTTTAGATGAGAACGCTAAATTATCGCTGCAAAAATATTTAAATATTCGAACCGATCAATCGGAATATCTTTTCGTCTCTTATGGGCATACTAATAAATCAGAAATTGATATTAAACACCAAGCAAAAGGCATAACTCCGCGCTCTGTTCAGCGAATGATCAGAAAATATGCCAAAGCAAGCGGGATTACAAAAATAATTACGCCGCATTCGTTAAGACATACTTTCGCCACCGATTTACTTTTTTCTGGTTCTGATTTGCGGGCTGTTCAGTCATTACTTGGCCATGAAAATATTGCGACGACCCAAATTTATACTCACGTCACCGATAAAAATTTATATGAAGTTCACCAAGCTTTTCATGGGCTAAGAAATAGAAAGCCCCGCCAAGACGACGGAGCTAATGAGCGCTAAAAACCAATATTTATTCGGAATACCGTCCGATTAAAACTACTGCATAAGCTGCAGCCGGTATGAAGCCCTGCCTCACCTACTAGGCACTTGGCCAACTCTTCGATTAAGACTATCCCTCGACCATGCTCCGATAGACAATCTTCAGGAAGAGCTACTAATTGACTCTTGTGGTTCCTATTCGAATTAGTAATCCTCAACTGAAGATCAGAAGGAGAACTCTCCCAAGCGATCTCAATTGGCCGTTGGTCCAGGGTATAACAGCAAGCATTTGTTAATGCTTCACCAAGGATCAATTTGAGAGTATTCTGTTGATCTTCATTAATAAAGTCCAGTGTTTCAAGTTTTCCACCCAATTCTTGCCTCAAATCGTGTACACTCTTGGTGCGATTACTGTCTACCACTCTTCTTAAGATTCGTCCACTTTCTTGGACGTTTTTTACCTGTCTTGACTCGCCAATGTTGAGAATCTGCTTGACAGACATTCTCTTGTCCTCCTAACTCACCAACATTCCAACATTGCCATGGTTAAAAGACGCTTTAATTATACTATTATTTAGTTAATTCTTGCAAGAAAAAATTTTTTCGTATCACACATCACCTCATAGGTGATGTATTACTGGTCAAATAGAATAATTTAAGGTATAGTTAAATTTATAACAATAAATTTAACGTGGAAATATTAATTATGAGTTTAAGTATTGGAATTGTGGGATTACCAAATGTGGGGAAATCGACATTATTTAATGCTTTGGTTAAAAACGCCCAAGCTGAAGCAAGTAATTATCCTTTTTGCACCATTGACCCCAATGTCGGCGTGGTTGAAGTACCCGACGTTCGGTTGGAAAAATTAACAGAAATCTCTAAAAGCCAAAAAACTGTCCCCACCACCATTGATTTTATTGATATCGCCGGACTCGTCAAAGGCGCTCACAAAGGCGAGGGTTTAGGTAACCAATTTCTCAGCCACATCAAAGAAACAGACGCAATTGCGATGGTGATTAGATTTTTTGAAAACCCTGATATTATTCATGTCGGCGGTCAAATTAACCCGGCCGAAGATATAAAAACCATTAATCTTGAATTAATTCTGGCCGACTTGGCCCTGGCTGAAAAAACACTAGAGAGAATGCAAAAGAATCTCAAACCCGGGGATAACGAAACCAAAAAGAAAATAGCAATTTTAGAAAAAATTAAAGCTGGACTCGAAGAAGAAATGCCTATTTGGGCTATTTTTCCTAACAGTGAAGATCTAGAACCAATTTGTGAATTTCAATTTATTACTTCAAAACCGGTTTTATATATTGCCAATGTTTCAGAAGAAATGGCCACCGCAAAACCCGAAGAATTAATTGAAAAATATCATTTAGGTGAACTAATTAAAAATCCCGAGGCTCTAATCCCCATTTCGGCTAAAATTGAATCAGAGCTTGGTGAATTAAATGACGCCGACCAAAAAGAATTTTTAGAATCTTTAAATTTGAAAGAAAGCGGCCTTAATCGCTTAATTTCGGCCGCCTATGTTACACTGGGACTGATTACTTTTTTTACTTCCGGTGAAAAAGAAACTCGTGCTTGGACCATTGTCAAAAATTCGACCGCGCCGCAAGCGGCCGGCAAAATTCACACCGATTTTGAACGCGGATTTATTGCCGCCGATGTAATAAAGTATAATGATTTTGTTGAGCATCAAGGCTGGCAAAATTGCAAAGAAAAAGGCCTGATTAAAACCGAAGGCAAAACTTATATCGCCCAAGACGGCGATGTAATGCTCTTTAGATTTAATGTTTAAAAAAAGCGGACTATCTAAAACAGCCCGCTACCATGATCTGGTAGGATAAGACATCCAGACCTCGCTTAGTACGTTAATATCCCCCATAATATGACCCAATTCAATCTCAAGATCGGACTCGCTATCCTCAGATTTAATATCATTTTCCTTGTATATCATCTCTATAAGATGATTAATTCTTGTTTTCTCAAGATCAACTGTCACCTTTTTCATCTCGTCATCCCCCTGGATTAATAGAGAAATGATATATCTAATAGATTTATATCATAACTGGTTATTTTTTTCAAGAGTAAACCCTTGCAAAATAAACTTTTCTCTGGTATATTTAAAAAGCAATGAATAAACAATATGAAATTACCTTCCTCACAAAGGAAGATTTAAAAGAAAAACCAGTCTCAAAAGAAATTGAAGCTTTGGATGGAAAAATTATTTCTACCTCAACATTGGGTCAAAAACAGCTTTCTTATAAAATTCAAAAAGAAAAAGAAGCTTATTTTACTACCGTTGTTCTTGAGATAGACCCGGAAAAAATCATTGAACTTAACCGCAAGCTTAATCTTAAAGATGAAATTTTAAGACACTTAATTGTTATTTTTAAGAAAAAAGAAACTTCAACGAAAATAACAAAAAAAGAAGAATTACCAACTGAGGAAAAACCAAAACCAGAAGAAGAAAAGAAAATAACTGAAATTGAAAAAGAAGTCGAAACAGAAAAAGCAAAAAAAGAAATAAAAACACCAAAGAAAGTTCAAATTCCTGCTGTTAAACCTAAGAAAGTAGAAAAACCAGAAATTGAATTAGGTGAAGAAGAACGTCTCAAGGCTTTAGACGAAAAGCTCGATGAGCTTTTAAAGGAGTAAAATGTATTCTCTAAATCGTGCTCAACTTGTCGGCAATGTCACCCGAGACCCAGAAATGCGTTATACCCCTAATGGCCAAGCAGTCTGTTCTTTTTCAGTGGCCACTAATCGTCGTTGGCGTGACAAAGACGGTAATAATCAGGAACAAACCGAATTCCACAACGTGGTTGCTTGGGGCAAAGTCGCCGAAATTATTGCCCAATATGTTAAAAAAGGCCATAAAATATACATTGAAGGCCGACTGCAAACCCGCACGTGGGAAGGACAAGATGGCGGCAAAAGAAATCGCACCGAAATCGTGATGGAAGATTTTGTCTTTTTAACACCGAAAGGAGTCAGTGGCACAGAATCCTCACCTAATTTAGGTGAAGATATCAAAGAATTTTCCCCTTCGATTGAAAAAGAAGAAAATAAATCAAAAGAAAAAGCTGAGCCCAAAAAAGTTACTAAAGAAAAAGAAGAACCGTCCGACGAAGGCGAAATTAATTTAGACGAAATCCCATTTTAGGAGAAAATAATGCCCAGAAGATTTAGCCCATCAAGAAAACAATGTAATTTTTGCCGCAAGAAAATTGATTATATTGATTACAAAGATTCAAGTGTTTTAATAAAATATTTAACACCTTGGACAAAAATGAAATCTGCTCGTGATACTGGCACTTGTGCCAAACATCAACGAATGCTTTCTGAAGCAATCAAACGAGCTAGATTTTTAGCCCTTTTACCATACGTCAAGAAATAAATCTCAAACAATGTTTTCAATTAATGATCTAAAAATTGGCACAAAAATTATTTTTAATTCCGAACCACATCAAGTAATTTATACTGAGCACTCTAAACTCGGTCGTGGTGGTGGGATTTTGCGAACAAAAATAAAAAATTTAATCTCTGGCGCGACGCTTGAAAAAACTTTTGCTGGTGCCGAAAAAATTCAAGAAGCAGAACTTGAAACCAAAAAAGCCCAATATCTTTACAAAGATGCTGAAAATTTTTACTTTATGGACGCCGCAAACTTTGAACAATTTTCAATTTCTTTGACCCAAATTGGCAAAATGGCTAATTTTCTTAAAGAAGGGGCTGAAGTGGATATTTTATATTTTCAAAATAAGCCAATTAATATCCAACTACCTATTAAAATTACACTAGAGATTACTTACACTGAACCAGGTTTTAAGGGCAACACGGCCTCAACTGTGCTCAAACCGGCGACTCTAGAGACCGGGGCACAAATTAATGTGCCTTTATTTATTAAAGATGGTGACAAAATTGTCATTGACACTCGCACTGGTGCATACGTCGAACGAGCCTAGTTTTTAATTTTCAATTTCAAATTTAAAATTTCAATTGAATTTCAAATGATTTAATGTTTTAAAATTAAGTCATTATAAATTGATTTAAAATTAAAAATTTAGAATTTAAAATTCCGTTATTATGCTATAATTTCGTCAGAAATTTCCGCGCATTCATGCTATAATAACGGTGATGTTTATTGAAGCAACTAAACTAATTGGACTACCAGTGGCGGCTCGAGATGATCAAGTAAAGGCGGGTGTGGTTCGCCAAATTTTAGTTGACCCTCAAAATGGACAACTACTGGGTTTTTTAGTGCAACTTGAGGGTTTTTTCTCCCCTCAAAAAGCGCTTTCAATTATTGATGTCATTGACTGGGATCCTGTTGGTTTAGTGACAGCATCAGTTGATAACTTAGTTGATCCTTCGGAAATCATCCGTTTAAAAACATTGATTGATAAGAAAATTTATCTCTTAGGGATGAAAGCTAAAACCGAGTCAGATATCGGTTTGGGCGAAGTGGAAAATTTCTTAATTGACACTAACACGCAAAGCGTAACTAAATATTATCTTAAAGATCTCTTGGGCAAATCTCGCATCCTTACATCGGATAAAGTTTCGCGCATTGACAAGGCGATTATTTTTACCGATGATGTGGTTGAACCACCATCTGGGGCTGTTGGTTCAGAAATAGCTTAAATGATTAAAATTTTCACTAAAAAAGTCTTGGAAGTTGTTGGTAAAATTCCCCGTGGTAAATTGATGACTTACCAAGAAGTGGCCATTAAAGCGGGATCACCCAAAGCTTATCGTGCGGTTGGTTCTATTTTAAATCGCAACTATCACGGTAGAGAAAAACAACTACCTTTTGAGGAATTCGAACCAGTACCTTGCCACCGTGTTATTCGTTCCAATGGAATAGTTGGTGGTTATGCTCTCGGCCAAAAGGAAAAAGAAAAAATCCTCGCACTTGAAGGCCATACAATTATCAATCATAAGATAAGATTATAGCTTCGCGCGGAAATTTTTGACAAAATTATAAAAATACACCCACTGACACCTTGGAAGTGTCAGCATGAGGTTAAATTAGCTCAAAAGACCGACCCTTGCGGACCGGTCTTTTTTTATTCCATATTTTTCTTTTACAATTACTTCGTAATTCGTACTTAATTTCTTCGCCCTTCTTACATCATCCCCGGCATGCCACCGCCCATCCCACTCATATCCGGCATCGCGGGTTGATTCTTTTCTGGTAAATCGGTCACCGCTACTTCAGTCGTTAAAACTGATGAAGCAACTGACGTGGCATTCTGCAGTGCCGTACGAGTCACTTTAGCTGGATCAATAATCCCCGCTTTGATCATATCCACATATTCATCACGAAAAGCATCATAACCAATCCCTTTTTCGTTGCGCTTTACTTCTTCAATCACAATTGAGCCATCTTTACCGGCATTTAAAGCAATTTGACGCATTGGCTCTTCCAAGGCGCGTCTAAGAATTTGAATACCAATTTTTTCATCACCAGTAGCCGTAACATTATCAAGTGCTTTAATGGAGTCAACTAGAGCTACCCCACCGCCGGAAACAATTCCTTCTTCAACTGCTGCTTTAGTCGCATGAACAGCATCATCAATTTTATCTTTTTTCTCTTTTAATTCTACTTCAGTAGCAGCTCCCACTTTAATGACCCCTACCCCACCCGAAAGTTTCGCTAGTCTTTCTTGAAGCTTTTCTTTATCAAATTCGGAAGTAGATTTCTCGATTTCTCTCTTAATTTGCTTAACCCGATCTGCAATCGCTTTGGTTGAACCGCCACCCTTAACAATCGTGGTTTTATCTTTGTCCGCGACAACTTTACGCGCTTCCCCCAACATCTCCAAAGTTGCCTCTTCCAGTTTCATCCCGCGATCTTCGGAAATAACTTGAGCGCCGGTTAAAATGGCAATATCTTCCAAATAAGCTTTGCGAGTATCACCAAAACCAGGCGCTTTCACCGCCAAAACATTAATAATGCCACGCAGTTTATTGACAACTAAAGTCGCCAAAGCTTCACCTTCAACTTCTTCCGCAATAATAACCACTTCCTTTTTGCCAGTGGAAGCAAGATTTTCCAATAGTGGCATAATTTCCGAAATAGCCGAAATCTTTTTGTCAGTAATTAAAATGACCGGATTTTCTAACGCCGCTTCCATCCGCGTCGCATCGGTCATCATATAAGCGGAAATGTAACCTTGATCAAATTGCATTCCTTCAACCACTTCTTTGTCGAGACCCATTGCTTGAGATTCTTCAACGGTGATGACGCCATCGCGACCAACCATATCCATCACTTCGGCAATTAGTTTCCCTACTTCAGTATCGGCAGCGGAAATCGAAGCGACTTGGCCAATTTCTTCTTTCCCTTGTAGATCCTTTGCTTGGTTTTGAATGGCTTTAACTACTGCTTCGACACCTTTTTCCATTCCTCGACGAATTCGAATTGGATCAGCGCCGGCCGCCACATTTCGAAGACCTTCATTAACCATAATTTGTGCTAAAATTGTGGCTGTAGTAGTACCATCACCAGCGATGTCCGCCGTTTTGGTCGCCACTTCTTTAATCAGTTGCGCCCCCATATTTTCAAATTTATCTTCAAGTTCAATTTCTTTAGCAATGGTGACGCCATCATTAGTAATGTGGGGTGCACCAAAACCCTTATCTAAAATGACATTACGTCCTTTTGGACCTAAAGTCACTTTAACCGAGTCTGCTAAAATATTGATTCCTTTTTTAATTCCCTCTCTTGCCTGATCAGCATACTTAATTTGCTTAGCCATAGATTTTACCTCCGTAAAATAATTTTAAATTTCTAATTTTAAATTTTTATTGAATTTTAAATGATTTAATTTTTAAACATTAGGATTTGATTGAAAATTGATCATTGAAAATTTGAGCCATCATTCGATGATGGCGATTATGTCTTCTTCTTTTAAAATAATAACTGTAATGCCGTCAAGTTTAAACTCGTCACCACTATATTCTTTGTATAAAATCTTGTCGCCAATTTTAACATTTAGGGCGATTAATTTGCCATCGTCATATTTGCCCGGTCCCGTGGCAATAATTTCGCCACGATGAGATTTTTCTTTGGCGGTATCGGGAATAATAATTCCAGATTTGGTTTTCGATTCTTCCTCAAGAGGTTTGACAACTACACGGTCCGCCAATGGTTTAATTTTCATTTTATTCCTTTCTTTAATATATTAATTTTCTGAGTTTAAAAATTCGGGGTTTCCTCCGAAGTTGATGGAAGCCGGAAGGGGGATAACCGACTCCCATCAACCATTATTTTAGCCAAAAAAGACCAATTTTGTCAAGGACGTCAGTCCGCAGACCCCCGCAGATGACGCTTCTGCAATAACAGGACGTAGTCCGTTTTGCAGAAAGGAATTCTGGCGGGGTCAACCCCTATATTTTTAAAGCTTTTAGTTTTTCTTGCCACTGTATTTGATAAAAATTACGACGATCATAAGCATGCAATTTCATCATTTGAAAGTCAGCCACCACCGATGCACCTAGACGATGATTTTCCTTTGCCAGCCATATTTTTTTAATTTGGAGATGACCTAAGAAACTTTCTAGCGCTTCACCAAACCGTCCTGATAAAATTTTTTCTAACTTTGTCTTTTTTTCCGGGAAACTTTCAATATTTTTCTCTTGCCAATTGGGTAATTCTTTCAAAATCCAAGCATTTTCTAAAATAAATTTCTGATACATTTTTCGATCTAAAATCGGCATAAGCATAGCCAACCAATAGGTAAAATAAATATCTTTTTTTAAACGCAAATTTTCTAAATTTAATTTTTCTACCGTTAAAGCAAAACCTAAACAAAATTTGTTCGCTTGATACCATTTATTTTTATTTTGACCCAAAAATTCCAAAATCATTACTACGGCTGCTCTGGCTGTCCAAAGACGATTTTTCTGGGTGATAATAAAAATATCAATATCAGAATTTTCATTTGAAGCATTAAAAGCCAGTGAATTAATGACCGAAATATTTTTAACAAATGGCGCGTAGCGAAGAAATTTAATTATACGCTGAATCTTTAACCAACGTTTTTGACAGATTTGTTTTTGCCTTTCAAAAATAGCAAAGTTTTTCCGCGGTTCATTCAGCAAAAAATATGAATCTTTCTCAACAACTATTTTCTTCTTTTGCAAAGCACGAAGAGCAAATAAGATCTGGATTTTACTTGTTTTTGTCCGATATAAATTGTGCCATAACTCTTCCAAGGTCAAAGGCCGTTTAAAGATATCAAAAAAGGCTAAAGTTTGAAGAATGGCTTTTTCTATTTTAGTCATAACCTGTTATACTACAACAAGTCTCCCTTGAAAACAAGAGATAAATACTGGTAGAATAAAATTAGGAGTTATTATGAAAATTTTTTCAGGAATCCAACCTTCCGGTGTTGTCCATTTAGGTAATTATTTAGGCGCGATGAAAAATTGGGCTAAACTCCAAGCAGAAAATGAAACAATTTTTTGTATTGTGGATTATCATGCTATTACTGTTAATTATCCTAAAGAAGAATTACCCCAAAGAATTATTTCCGCCGCTAAAGATGTTTTAGCCTCTGGCATTGATCCAGAAAAATCCACTTTATTTCTACAATCAGATGTTAAAGAACACACCGAACTAGCTTGGCTTTTAAATACCATTACGACAATGGGCGAATTAACCCGGATGACACAATATAAGGAAAAAGCGGCCAAAAATGAAGAAAGAGTTGGTCTTTTTGATTATCCAGTGCTGATGGCGGCCGATATTTTACTTTACAAAGCCGAGGGTGTGCCCGTCGGCGAAGATCAAGTCCAACATGTGGAATTAACCCGTGATTTAGCGCGCCGTTTTAACACTAAATTTGGACAAATATTTCCCGAACCAAAAGCTCTTTTAACCGAAGCAAAACGAGTTGGTTCTCTCTCGGGTGAAGGTAAAATGTCTAAATCTGACGCTGTCAATACTTATGTTGCTTTAACCGATGATCCCGAGACAATTCGTCAAAAAATTGCTGGCGCGACCACTGATGACGGCCATCAATCAGAAATTTCACCCGCTACTTTAAATTTAATTAATCTTTATGGTGAATTTGTTGGCACCGAAGAAGCCAATAAATTTTTAGAACAAAGAAAAGCCGGTACAATTAAATACAGTGAATTTAAACCCCTTTTTGCCGAAGCAATTATCAAAGAACTTGAGCCATTTCAAAAACGTCGCGATGAAATTACCGACGAAGAAGTCAAAAAAATCTTAGCTTCCGGCGCCGAAAAACTGCGTCCTTTCGCTCAAGAAACTATTAAAGAAGTCAAAGAAAAAATGGGGTTGGTGATCTAAAAAGGAGGATTATATGTATGATTCAAACAATTTACCTTTAAGTTCTCTTAAACCCATCAAGAAATCATTACCAGGAATAATTACGATAATAATTTTCTGGATAGGATATTTTTTACTGCGTCGATTATTTATATCTACAGTAACGGATGCGGGACCCATAACCGAGGCAACAACAACAGGGATAATTTGGATGAATTGGACTGTAAATTTGGGTGCATTATTTTTAATTGTAGGTATATGTATATTTGAATATCTTTATTATAAATTCTACTATTATTCATTCGAAGAAAATAATGCCGAAATTAAAAAAGGAGTTGTCAGTGTTGCAACTGGCCATGTTAGATATGAGAGATTGCAAAATATATATGTCGATCAAGACGTTTTGGATAGAATGTTTGGTTTATACGATGTTCATTACGAGACAGCTGGAGAAACTTCGGGGTTTTACTCGCATGTTGACGGATTAAATAAAATCAATTCAGACAAACTAGTGGAATTTTTAAATAATCGAATTGCCAATCCTGAAAATGGTCCTTCACACCCAGAAAATATTCAACAGCAAACGACAGTAACACAAGAACCACAAAAAAATCAGGACAACACCACTACAGTTGATATTTCAAGAGAAAACTGTCCTATCTCATCTATACTTATTTTTACTGGAACTTTAAGAATGTCTATTTTATTTATAATTATTATTTTAGCCGTTCTTGGAGGTATTTTACCTCGTGGCTATGCAATACCGGAACCAGCTAATTTTAATCTAATTTTTTTCCTTTTCATTTTTATCGTCGTGGCCGGTTCTTTGATGATCAATTTTATCTGGTATAAAAACTTTTATTTTTATTTTGGCAAAGATAAAGCAGAAATAAGAACCAAGGTTATTGGACAGTCTTCTTCTTTTTTGTATTACAATAGGATTCAAAATGTTAATGTTAGACAAGGTATAACTGACCGACTATTTGGTCTTTATTCATTATCGATTGAAACAGCTGGAGAAAAATCATCAGTTGCATTAAATATACCTGGACTTTCTCAGATAAATGCGGATAAATTAAGAGATTATTTAATCGCAAAATCTCAAAGATATCAAGCAAGCCTATAATTTATCTTTTTAAATGTTAATAGATATAGGAGGTCAAGGTGAACCAATCAAACCCTAGCAATCAAACCAATCAATCTCAACAATCATCACAAACATAACAGCCAGCTCAAAATGTTTCTTTTTGGAAATCAAAAGACCCCGCAATCGTTATTGCCCGGGTTGTCTTTTATATTTTTGTCGGCTTGCCGATATTAGCGATATTAGGAATGATAGTTCTTTATGTCTTTTCACACTACCGATCGTCACCTAATAAGAATGGGTCTTACACTCCACCAACTACGTTTCCTTCTACTGCTGCATCCGCAAATAATAATCAACAAAATAATACAACTACAGGATATATAATCTATCCGTCAATCACTTTAGGTATCGCTTTTTCTTATCCTACGGGTTGGAATGTAAAAGATAACAGTTCTACTATAATTGTTACCAATGAACAAGGAAATTCAATTACATTATCTCAATATCCTCCAAAGACAGCTGAAACTAGTCTGACTGCATACTTGACAACGCTTCACCCTCAATCAATCTCGGTCAAAGATTTAGGAAAAACATCTCAAGGATATGAGATGGCTCAAATAGACTATAGCTATTATATTTCTAATGGTCAACAAGTAATTCAGTTAAGCACTTCCTCAAAAGTAGATTCTAATATAGTTAACCAAATGTTATCTTCTATAAGCTTTAATTAAACCAATTTTAATAAACCTCGTAGGTTAATCAAAGGTTTAAAAGATTTTTAAAAAATGTTACAATATAAACGATGATAAAATGTTGGTATTAAAAGAAGAAAATTTATCTAAAATTTTAAAAAAATACTCGAATGAATGGATCGCACTTTCTTTTGATGAAAAAAAAGTTATCAGTCACGGTAAATCTTTACCTGATGTTATAAAAGAAGCCAAAGAAAGAGGTGAACCCAAACCTATTGTTACACGAGTACCTAAAGATTATGGCAATTATGTTTTAGGATTCTAAATGCCACTGAAATTCTCTTATAAAAAATTCCCCTCCGATCCAAACGAAGCTTTTCCAAACCATAAAAGCGCTCAACGCCCGGTTATACCAATTACTATTAAGTATAAAGACAAAAAGATTGACTACCTTACTCTGATTGATTCTGGTGCTGATTTTTGTATTTTTCATAGCGAAATTGGCGAATATTTAGGAATAGATATTAAAAGCGGCAGAAAATTAGAATTCTTTGGAGTTACGGGCGACAAGAAAATATCTTATTTTCATAATGTCACCCTAAATATTGGTGGTAACAACAAAGAGTGTTATTGTGGTTTTGCGCCTGATTTTACAGCGCATAGAATGCCTTACGGAATTTTAGGACAAAAAGGCTTTTTTGATATGTTTAAAGTTATGATGGATTATAATAAAAACAGGATAGAATTAAGTTAATCGTTCCAAAGGAGGGCTAATGAACCAAAATCAATCAACACCACCTGCACCACAAATGACATCACCAATTCCCCAGCAACAATCAACTCAACAAACAACACCACAAGGAAATTCTAATAAAAAACTGATTATTATAGTTATAGCTGTTATTTTAGGCTTTATCTTGATTGTCGGAGGCATTTTAGCTGCAACTGTTGTGGTTAATCTCAACAGCGCTAAAGATAAGGCTAAAGATGCTCAGATTAAAAGTCAATTATTATCTGTTGAAGCTGCTGCGGCAGTTTATTACGATGATAACGGAACACTTATCGGATTGGAAAAAGACCCTAAAATCATCAATATCCAAAATTCAGTCAAACAATACAATTCAGAACTAATATTTCAAACTATTACAAAGGACAATTTTATCGGTTACGCTAAATTACCCTCATCGGGCAAATTATTTTGTGTCGGCCCAATTAGCACAAACGAATCGAGCACCGGAACATGTACTTTTGGAGAAGGAATGAAATCAAATAATATAAATCCAGCTCCTACTTTTCCTCCACTCAAATAATAAATTTAGCTCTTTTAAGTGCGGATTAGAGCCAAAAGTTCGTCTCTTTTTTGTTCCATTAGTTCTTTGGTTTTGGCTTCGACATTTAAGCGAAGTAATGGTTCAGTGTTGGAAGTTCGAACATTGAATCGCCAATCACGATCGTACTCAACCGAAAGACCATCAAGTTCATCTATTTTTCCATCAGCATATTTTTCTTTTAACTGGGCAATTTTAGCTTCACCATCAGCCACTTCGGTATTTATTTCACCAGAAATAAAATATTTATCAAAATACGGCTTTAGCAAAATATCCAAATCCCCTTCTTTAGAAATTAGTTCCAAAATTAAAAGTAATGGGATCATTCCTGAGTCGGCATACCAAAAATCTTTAAAATACAAATGACCACTCGACTCACCGCAGAAAACTCCATCAACCTCGCGCATTTTTTCTTTAATAAATGAATGCCCAACTCGGGAAATCACCGCCTGACCACCATTTTCTTTTGCCGAATCAATTAATGCCCATGTATAGCGGGGATCATAGACAATATTTGATTTTGGATTTTTCTCTAAAGCAATTTTAATCAGTAGCGCATTCATATAATATGGTTCGACAAAATGGTCATTTTTAGTACAAAAAAACACCCGATCCGCATCCGCATCCCACGCTACACCTAAATCAGCTTGTTCTGATTTTACTTTTTGGATAAATTCCGGCCGATTCTCTGGACGAAAAGGATCAGGACGACCTTTAGGAAAAGTACCATCGGGTTTATCATTTAACCCAATTATATTTAAAGGCAAACTACCTAATTCAATAATCTTTTTTAAAACAACGCCCTCAAAACCAAAGTTCGGATTATAAACAAGTTTTAATGGTTTTAAGACATTAATATCAATAAAACCTAAACAAAACTTCGCAAAATCCTCTAAAACATCTTTTTGCTCAATCTCGCCAATTCTAGTAGCAGACACTTTTTCTTGATTATCTGCCACTAAATCTCTAATTTCATAAATACCGGTATCAGAAGAAACAGGCTTTGCCTCGTCGCGCACCATTTTTAAACCGTTATATTCAGCCGGGTTGTGAGAAGCAGTTACTTGTAGTCCGCCGGCAAAACCGTAACTGCCAACCGCAAAATAAAGCATTTCGGTCGAGATTAAACCAATATCCACTATATCGACACCAGCATCAGTTAAACCTTGAATTAAAGCTTTAGCTAATTGCGGTGAATGAGTCCGAACGTCGTGACCCACTGCCACTTTGCCTTTAGGTTTTACCACTTTAGCATAAGCTTGACCAATTTTATAAATTAAATCCTCGTTGATTTCCTCGGGATAAACTCCCCGAATGTCGTATGCCTTAAAAATTTCTTTATTTATTTTTACCTCCGTCATTTTTATTCTAGAATTTATTATAAAATTTGACAACTTTTACCCCTAGCTGTTACTTTAAAGATAAGATTATGCAAACAAAATTTATCTTTGTAACTGGAGGAGTTCTTTCCGGCCTAGGAAAAGGCGTGACCGCGGCTTCGATCGGTAATATTTTGAAGTCTCATGGTTTTAAAATTTGGATGCAAAAATTTGACCAATACTTAAATATTGACGCCGGCACTTTAAATCCTGAAGAGCACGGCGAAGTTTTTGTTTTAGATGATGGTTCAGAAACAGATTTAGATTTAGGTCATTATGAAAGATTTATTGATACTTCTTTAGATAAAACATCTTCTGTTATGTCGGGTCAGATTTATCAAGCTATTTTAGAAAAAGAACGTTCTGGCAAATATTTAGGCAAAACCATTCAAATGATTCCCCATGTAACTGATGAAGTTAAATCTCGAATTTTTAAAGCAGCTGTTGATTCAAAATGTGATGTTTTAATTACTGAAATTGGCGGCACGATTGGTGATTACGAAGGCACTCATTTTGTAGAAGCCATTCGTCAGATGAAACATGATGTTGGTGAAGACAATGTCCTTTATGTTCACGTTGGTTTTTTACCTTATCTTGGCGCCTCCCAAGAACTCAAAGGCCGACCAATGCAATTTAGTGTCCATGATCTGCAAGCAATGGGGATTCAACCCGATGTTTTAATCTGTCGCTCTGATCATCCCGTCAAACCCTCAATGGTTAAAAAAATCGCTCTTTTTACCGGCGTTGAAGAAGAAGCTGTCATTCCTCTTGAAACCGTAAATACTATTTACAAAGTGCCACTGATTTTAGAAAAATATCATCTTGACCAAATTGTCAGCCGCAAACTTAAATTAAAACTTAAAAATCAGAGCAACAAAGAATGGTCAAAATTTATCCAAAAAATTGATACTTCCCCAAAAAAGACCATTAAAATTGGCCTGGTTGGTAAATATATGGCTATGAAAGATACTTATTTTTCGGTCACTGAAAGTCTTAAAATTGCTGCCATTTGGCAAAATGTTAAATTAGAACTCGGTTGGATTGATGCCGAACAGTTAGAAAAATCTTCAAAACAAGAAATTGCTAAAATAATGAAAGAATACGACGCCATTTGTGTACCAGGAGGCTTTGGCAGCCGTGGAATTGAAGGAAAAATTTTAGCCATCGAATACGCCCGCAAGCACAAAATTCCATTCTTAGGACTTTGCTATGGCATGCAACTAGCCACCATTGAGTTTACGAGAAACGTGGCTAATTTAAAAAGTGCTAACACGACTGAAATTAATCCCAAAACCCCACATCCTGTGATCCACATCATGCCTGACCAAGAGAAAAAGATGCTGGAACACAATTATGGTGGTTCAATGCGACTAGGTGCATATCCCTGTAAGCTAAATAAAAAATCTAAAACTTATCAATGCTACAAAAAAGAATCTATTTTCGAACGGCATCGTCACCGCTACGAATTTAATAATCAATATCGTGAAATTTTAGAACAAAAAGGCTTAGTTATCGCCGGCACTTCGCCTGATAATCATTTAGTGGAAATAATTGAACTTAAAAATCATCCATTTTTTATCGCCACTCAATTCCACCCAGAGTTTAAATCACGACCTCTTTCTCCTCATCCACTATTTGTGGAATTTGTGAAAACAGCACTTAAAAATTAGTTCTTCTTTTTAGTATTTCCCTGAACTGTTGGTGCCGATGTAGGAGCAGGCGCTGGCACGGATGTTGCTTCTACTTGGGCTGGCGCCGGATTTTGGTTTGGAATGCCTTCAGTCCCTGGACCATATAAATAACTATCAGGAATAGGGACATATTTGCTCATATAAGTTTCTTCTTGTAAAACTTCACCGTTGGCACTTGTCACTTTATATTTAAAACTAGCCGATACACCAGAGGTCGCTCTTTCCGTTTGTCTAATTGCTCCCGCGGCCATTGAATCCGATTGGGTGTAAACCGCTTCCCCGGGTGAAACATAATCATAAAGAACTGGATCGGAAATTTCCGCTTTACGTCCGTCTTTAGTGCCATAAATCTGAAAACTTAAACTGTTATTACCAGCAATCGCCCAAATAAAAATTGGTGTCGACATATTGTTAACAAATTTAAAATCAGGCGCCGGATCATAAATCGTTGCATCCATTCCCACCGGCGGTTCGTAATAACTCACCCGAAAAGAATGAGCACTTCGATCAGTAATTTTTAAGCCCGAATTTAAAACTGCTCGAAATAAAGTCGTCGAAACCTGGCACAAACCACCACCAATTTCCGGCGTGACTTGGGTGCTATTTTTAATAACTAATTCCGGTAAAAAGCCAGCTGCTGCATCAATGGCACCAATAGTTTTGACAGTAGAGAATTCTTCACCCGGATTAACAATCGTACCGGAAATATTGTTAGCACCAAGGGTTAGATTATGAATTCTGTTTGGTGGCGAACCTCTCCATGAAGTTCTACCCTCACCAATTAGCTCTTTGAGCCCCAATTTTTCCGGATTATCGGAAGAGACTTTTGACTTTGTAATCTTAACCGGCAGATCTAAAGTGCTTTTATCATTACCAATCGCCTCAATGATTTGCGCTGTTGCATTTTCTTTTTCCAGTTCGTAACCAGTTTGCTCTAATTGAAAAGCGGCGACCCGATCATCAGTCACTTGAAATTTTGGATCTTTTGGCTCTTGGTAAATTTCTTGAGCAATTTTTTCAACAAAGGGCGAAAGTTTTGCCGCCGATATTTCTGGGGATAAAACATAAAGACTGACCGAATTTTGGGGTGTGCTTAAAATATTTTTTTTGGCGGGACGAGCCACAAATTCAATTAAACCAACAATATCATCGCTGTGAAGCTCAAAAGTTTTATTAGCCGCTTTCATTATTAACTGTCTTTTCATTAGATCTTTTGTCTCAGGTAAAGCCATTTGAGCAATTTTGGAATCAATCTTTGGCACCAGTTTGGAAACCTTAAATGGTAAATTAGCCGGAAAATCAAAACTGCCAAGGAGATCAAAAATAATTTGTTTGTTGACAGCCATCTCGAATTTCTGACCGATTTCTTCAGGAATCACCACCGGACCATCACTTCGAATTTCAATGGTGGCATCTTTTTCCAGTTTATCAATATCTTTAGTAATATTTGTTAAATAGTCGTTTAATTTTTCTTCATTAAAACCAAATTGAGCATAAACAATATTTTTCGAAATAATTGCGCGACCCGTTTCGGCTAGTATTTTACCAAGCATACCCGTTCGACCCACTGCCATGAGCCGATCAACTGTTTTATCACTGGAATTAGAAAAATTTACTTCTAGATTGTTAAGATCGGTGCTGTATGTTTTTTCTCCCCACATGTAGTTCAATTGACTGTTTTGCGACCTTGCAATTATTCCATTAAGATTTTCTTTAGCCTCATCGCGTGTCTGGCCACCAAAATTGACTTCGCCAATATAAGTATGGGGAAATACTTTATCTTGATAAATTAAATTAAATAAAAAAAAGACAGCTGCTATCGCAACAACTACTAGACCACTAGCAAGACAAATTCGACGAAATTTAATATTTTGCCAAATCTTCTTAACGTCTTTTTTTAATATTTTTTTGAGCATTATCCCCTTTATTTGCCATTTAAAATTTCTTCTAAAATTATTTTAGCTAATTTTTTTTCCGAAACTCCCTCTTCAGAATTTAACAAATATAACTTCAGTTTTCCACCTTTTAAAGATTTTTCTGGGAGACACTTAGAACTTAAAACCAATCTCTGATTTTCAATTTCAAGCAAAGTCTTTTCCTCTCCTATTTCTCTAATTCTGGCTTCAATTCCTTTTGACATATTCTTTAAGCTATTTAAGAAATTTAACAATCAATAAAGCGACGATGTTTAAAATCTTAATCATTGGGTTAATAGCGGGACCAGCGGTATCTTTATAAGGATCACCGACCGTATCACCAGTAACCGCGGCTTGATGAGCAAGACTTCCTTTACCACCCAGATTTCCTTCTTCAATATATTTCTTGGCATTATCCCAAGCCGCGCCACCCGTGGTCATCGAAATAGCCACAAATAATCCTGTTACAATCGAGCCAACCAAAAGACCACCTAAAGCCACTGGACCTAAAATAAACCCAACCGCAATCGGTGCCAAAACAGGTAATAACGCTGGTACAATCATTTGCCTTAAAGCTGATTTCGTCACAATATCAACGGCTTTAGAATAATCAGGTTTGGCATTACCCTGCATTAAACCTTTAATTTCCTTAAATTGACGACGAACTTCGACTACCACGGCACCGGCCGCATGCCCAACTGCTTCCATCGAAAAGGCCGCAAAAAGATAAGGCAGCAACCCACCAATAATTAAACCAACTAGCAAACGAGGATTTGAAAGTTCAAAAGGTAGCGTTCCGTGAGTTTGGGTTAAATCTTGAATGTATGAAGCAAAAAGAACTAAGGCCGCTAATCCCGCTGAAGCAATCGCATAACCTTTAGTAATAGCCTTAGTCGTATTGCCAACCGCATCCAATGGGTCAGTCACCGCGCGCACGCTTTCGGGTAATTTGGCCATTTCGGCAATACCACCAGCGTTATCGGTAATCGGACCATAAGAATCAATCGCCACAATAATACCAGTCATTGAAAGCATCGAAAAAGCGGCAATAGCAATCCCATAAAGGCCCGCCAAAGCATAAGCAGTTAAAATTGCCGCGCAGATCAAAATAACTGGCCAGGTTGTTGCTTTCATTGAAAGGGCTAATCCCGCAATAATATTAGTACCATGACCACTTTGGGAGGCCTCTGCCACTGCTTTGACTGGATGATATTTAGTAGAAGTATAATATTCGGTAATCACCACCATACCTAAAGTGACACCAATGCCTATCAGGCTGGCGTAATATAAATTCCAGACGCTACCAACAATACCAGTCATAAAATAAGTTGTCACAAAATAAAAACCAATGGCGGCCAAGATAGCTGAGGCAAATAAACCCTTATATAAAGCATTCATGATCTTTTTGCCTGACAATCGTACAAAAAATGTTCCCAAAATTGAAGAGGAAATGGCGACGCCACCTAAAACTAAAGGATACAAAATAGCTTTATCGGAAGAAAATGTTAATGATCCTAAAAGCATCACCGCAATGGCTGTCACCGCATAAGTTTCAAAAAGATCAGCCGCCATTCCCGCACAGTCACCAACATTATCACCGACATTATCAGCAATCACCGCTGGGTTACGAGGATCATCCTCGGGAATACCTGCCTCTACTTTACCCACTAAATCCGCTCCGACATCGGCCGCTTTCGTATAAATTCCTCCACCCAAACGAGCAAAAATAGAAATAAGTGATGCCCCAAACCCTAAGCCAATTAAAGCCGAAACATCTTTGGTGACAAGATAAAAACCAGCGACACCAATCAAACCTAAACCAACCACAAAAAGACCGGTGACCGCTCCACCTCGAAAAGCCATTGAAAGAGCAGCCGATAAACCTTTAGAAGCCGCTTGAGCGGTCCGAACGTTGGCTCTGACTGCCACATTCATACCAATATAACCGGCTGAAGCTGATAAAACCGCCCCAATTAAAAAACCGGTGGCTGTTTTAAGACCTAAAGCAAAATACAAAACAATCGCTAGCCCTAAAGCAATCCAAGCAACGGTTTTGTATTGACGATTAAGATAAGCTTTAGCTCCTTGCTGAATCGCCGCCGCAATTTCTTGCATCTGGGAACTGCCTGGATCAGACTTTAAAATTTGCCAAGTTAAAATAAGACCATAGATAATTGCCAAACCGGCTGACCCCAAAGCAATAAGATAAGATAAAGACTCGATAGGCATTTTAACCTCCGTAAATATTAATAATTTTCAAGCTATTTGTACAGCTTGAGTGTTTCTTCAGCTGTCTTTTTCCAACTGTAAACACGCGAAATTCGCAAACCATTTTGAATTAATTTATCATGTAAATTCTTATTTATAATAACCTCTTTAATTTTAGCAGCAATATCTCTTGAATTAAAGGGGTCAAAATATAAAGCAGCATCTTGATAAATTTCTGGCAAAGATCCCGTTCGAGAGGCCACCACCGGCGTCCCAGCCATCATCGCTTCCAGCCCCGGCAAACCAAAACCTTCGTAAAAACTTGGCATCACAAAAACCGAAGCCGTTTTATACCACATTTTTAAATCTTCATCTGACACAAAGCCCGGCATTACAATATCATCTTTTAAAGAAGAAATGTCAAGATTCAAGTTTTCTTTCTTTCCTAAAATCACTAACTTACAAGGCAATTCTTGTTTTAGAATTTGATAAGCTTCGATTAAGCCTTTTAAATTTTTATGGCGACGAAATTGACCAACGTAGAGAATAATTGGCTTGTCAGCATTTTTTTTGCTTGCCCCTCGTAGCTCCGCCACATGGCGGAGCGAAGTGGGGTCGTCAGCGGCTTCGTAAATGACTGCGATTTTTTCGTTTGGCACTTTAAATTTTTTAATAATATCTTTTTTGGTCGTTTTAGAAACTGCAATAATTTTGGTCGCATTTTGACAAGCTTTTTTCATCACCAGACGAAACCCCAAATGTTTAATCAAATTCATATCCTTGGCGGCTTGGGGATAAAAAAGTAAAGTTAAATCATGAATCGTCGTAATAAACTTACCTTTGTATCGCATCGGATAATTAAAATTTAAAAAATGCATTAAATCTAAATTTTCTTTTTCTAAAATTTTCGGCAATTTGGTCTGCTCAGCCAGGCTAAAGTGTGGAATATCAACTACGACAATTTTCAATTTATAATTTTCAATTTTCAATGAATTTTCAATGAAATAATTTTCAAACTCTTTTTTATCAGCCAAAGTCATAAATAAAATATACTCGTTATTTTTATCGAGAGCTAAAAGATTCTTGATTAAATTTTGCGAATAGCGCCCGATGCCAGCCACTGTTGACCGATACATCCGGGCGTCAATACCTATTTTCATGCTTGTGAGTGTTTAAACGTATAAAATTTATTAGCCAGAAAATTCCAAAAAGTCACAATTCCTGTCGCAAAAGCTAAACCAAAAATTTTTCTGGTATGGAAAATTGAAACTGCTAAATACATTATTAAAGCATTTAGAGATAGACCAACTAAGGCAATAATCAGAAATTTTGTAAATTCTTTACCGTGACTAGGATCAGTTGACCGAAATGTCCAGCGTCGGTTCCAAATAAAAGAATTAAAAACAGCAATCGAAAAAGATAAAACTTTAGCTGTTAAATAATAAATGCCGAAAGTTAAATTTAAAAAATAAAATATCCCCCAATCAATCACCGTCGAAGAGGCGCCAACAATACCAAATTTAATAAATTGTCGCACTCCGCGACGACGAAATAATTTTTCCATAATCTAAATATACCTTAAAAAAGATAAAAGTTCAATATAATAATGTTTACAAATAGCAAAATTACGATATAATAAAATCAAGAAAGATAAAAATGGCTAATTATAATTTTCCTATTATTATTGAAAAAGATGAAGACGGATTTTATGTTGCTTCTACACCCATCATTCAAGGTTGTTATACTCAAGGTAAAACCTACAAAGAAGCTTTAGAACGTATTCAAGAAGCAATCGAACTTCATTTAGAAGCTCGTAAAATTAGAATTGATTTTATCTCCCAAGATAAATTAAAAGTTTAAAATGGCTCCCAAATTACCATCTTTAACTGCCAAAGATCTAACAAAAATTATTAGAAAATGTGGTTTTTCTTTTTACCGACAAAAAGGTAGTCATCAAGTCTGGAAACATCCTGATGGACGTTGGACAACTATTCCATTTCATTCGGGAGAAAATATCGGCAAAGGTCTTTTAAGACAAATTCTCAGGGATTTTAAAATTTCACCGGAAGATTTTACGAAATTACTTAGAAAACAATAGATTACTTGTAAGCGATATATATATATAGTATTCTAATCTTAAGAGGAGGAAAAATATGACTACCGAAATTAAAGTTCGAACTTGGCTTTGGGTCGTGCTAGCCACTGTTTTAGTTTTGGGTGGCGGCTTTACTTATTGGTACAACAAAGGAAACAAAAGTATTGTTTCACCCACCACTAGCCCAACACCAACTAAATCAGCTACAGTTTCACCGTCGACATCAGCAAGGACGACAACAACACCGACAGGCAATCAAACACCATCGGCAACTTCAACACCAGCAGTAGAAACTAAAAGTTTTGAAGCTACTATTCCTTCCACTAATACAGGAAGCTTAGACTGTAATATCACAATTTCTTTTAAGTATCCTTCCAATTTATTAGTCAGAAGAACGGGCGGAACACCTATGGTAGGCGGTGCTACATGGTTAGAGGTCTACACAGAAGGAGCATACAGTTCAGATAATTCCATTATTATTAGCGCTGGTAGCGCTGATGTTCATACTGATTATTCACCTGTCACATGTGCTACTCCGCCTTACGAAGATTTGAAAAACTATGCTTTAAGAAACAATATTTCGGACTACAACTCGCTAACTTTAAATGGTTCACCAGCAATTCAATGGGTAAAGAGTGGTAGAAATCATACTGCCATTCAAAACACGAGCAAAGATATCGTCACCATTGATTTAAAAACAGATTCTACAGAAAGTAGCGCTTACGATATTGTAATTAATTCAATGAAAATTAGATAATATTTTTAGCCCTCCATACTCATACATACTCCTTGACAAATGCCTTAATTTAAGGTATAATATTTTAGTTGCCTTGGAATAGGCTAGCTTTCTTTCAGCAATCGGGCTGAAAGGAGGCTATATCTGTTCCAAGTGCTAAGGAGGCACATTTACAATGAAAAAGGTATTTTCTCTGGTAGTTCTGGCGTTCTTATCGACACTTATGGTGGCTAGTACCACCAGCGCCGGCCGCGAAAGCAATCTGTTCAAGTTGTCGCCTTTAACAGCGCCAACTGGGCTGGACTACATGTCCAGCAGTTACGCTAACTCCCGATGGCTTGCCACCAAAAGTGGTGTCATCGGCGAAGTTGCTTACGACGGCTCTTGGAATACCTACGGTATCAAGGGTCGCAATCCTTACTATGCCGGAGGCAAAGTTGCGTTTTACGACGAACAAGGATTTGCCTCGATCTGGAACGGCAGTTCAATCACGCATGTAACTGAAGCGGCACAGTTTATTAACCCTCTTATCCGACCGACGGGAAACAGCGCGGGCGACGTACTGTTCGGAAATATGCAAGTTAGCTTCCTCCTGCGCGCTAACCACGATGGTACAACCGAAGGATATATCCCATTCGCGGGCGTATCCGGACCATGGTGGATCACTGGCGCCACGTTTGGACCCAACAATAATATTTTCGTTGTGGGCCAAAATACCAGAGATTATCTTAACCAAGGCTACCATGTCTATAGCGGCACCGGCAATGGTAATTGGAAAGACACGAATTTTGCCTTTTCAGAAATAGCCTATGGTGGCGGTTGGATGTGGGGCGTAGCGTTCGATGGCATAACAGCTTATGCCTCGAAAGTCTCGAATGGAAAGCTCGATACGCCGTATGTCATCGGCCACGGCGGCGATTGGGATCTCATCGGAGCCGATGGTTCTGGTGCGATCTTCCAACAAGGAGACTTGTATTGGAAAGCATCGCCTGTCCCTGAGCCCGGCAGTTTGCTGGCGCTCGCAAGTGGCCTCGTCGGCCTCATTGGCTTCGGCCTTCGACGCCGCCAATAGAAATATTACACATTCTTACAAGCCCCCAGGATTCTATCCCGGGGGCTTTTTTTATACCAAATTTTATTTGTATTTCCCTTTTAACATATTCCACTTTATTTGTATGAGTTCTTTTAAAGTCTTAAAAGCGGCGGATTTTTTAACTTGTGAGCCTGCGGCATCGCGCCAATCAACCGGCACTTCTTTAATTTTATAACCTTTTTTGATGGCAATGGCTAAAATTTCTATATCAAAACCCCAACGCGTAATCGTTTGTAATGGGAAAATCTTTTCAGTCGCGCGCGCCGAAAACAATTTAAACCCGCATTGAGTATCAACCGACTTGATCCCCAATAAAATTCGCACTAATAAATTGCCCAGCCGCGAAACAATTCTTCGGTTCAGTGGTTGTTTAATTTTAATCGAATCTTTATCCAGATATCTTGAACCTATGATGATTTCAAATGATAAATTTTCATTCAAACTCGAATTTTGAAATTCTAATTTTGAAATTGATTTGAAATTTGAAATTTGAAATTTGAAATTTTTAACATATGGCCAGAATTTATCCAATTCTGATATTTCTGTTGACCCATCCGCATCCATAAACAGCCGCCAATCACCTTTGGCCTCAAGTATCCCAAGTTTTACCACCGCCCCTTTCCCCCGATTTTTTTTATTATCAATCAATCGAAAATTTGGCCAATCCTTAATTAACCTCACTGACACCTTGGAAGTGTCATCGGTTGAACCATCGTTAACCACTATCACCTCGTAGGTGATATTTTGGTGGTCTAAATAATCCCGAACTTTTTGCAAAGTAGCTGGAAGTCGCTTTTCCTCATTGTAAGCCGGGATAATAACCGATAAAAACATATTTAACCTATCTTAATTCTACCGGTTTTAGATCAAATCGCCAAATATAAATGCCATTAGAAATAATCTCATCAGGCGGATATTTCTTCACCCAACCAATATCGAATCTATCTCGGGAAACTACTAGCCATTGCGCCGAAATTGCCACAACACCATTAATCGGTTTTTTGGGTACATCGTCGTAATTTATCCCATAATAAGTTAAAGAATTGCCATTATAAAAATCTTCATACACTTTTTCGATTTTATTTTCTTGAACATATTTTTTAAATCTTTTCATGTTTTGATCCCAATCCAAGTTTGAATCAGAAAGATGCTTAATTCCACCTTTTGCTCCACCGGCAATTTGATTAAAATAAGCAATATAATTCGGAAAGGCTAGAATACAAATTATTACTTGAGCACTAATTAATATTGGCAATATTAATTTCAAAGAACGATCTTGATTGTTAACCAAATAGCTAATGAAAATATAAAAAAACGGCAAAAGAACTAAAATATGGCGAATGCCAATATCAATATGCCCAATCATTGAAACAGCTAAAAACAATAAGGGTGGGAAAATAATTAAAAATTCGTCAAAAGAATTGATTCTGGGTTTTTCAATCAAGAAGAAAGTAGCAATTGAAAAACTCAATAATGTTAGTTCTGGCAAAGTCATTTTATACCATAGAACTAAGGGAAAATAATACCACCAACCTTGATTACTTAACTTGCCATTAAGATAAGTCAGATGTCCTTGGCTATTATGATTTATGATTGTTTTTAAACCGATAACAAACTGTTTAAAAGGCATTATTAGTGCTGAGGAATTTATTAAGTTTTCTCGCGAGGAAAAAATATAAAGAGCCCAAATCATCATAATTGGCAAAATGATTAAAATAAAAATTTGTCCTAAAAATAGAAGAAGTTTTGGTCTTTTATTAATCCAAAGAAATATCAACCCTAAAAAAATCACCGGCAAAATAATTACTCCAGAAAATTTGGCTAAAAGCACAAAGCTAATACCTAAACTTAGCCATAAAGCATTTTGCCAAGTTGATTTCAAATAATATTTTCTGAGTAACCAACAAGTCAAAAGAAAGAAAAAAGTCACCCCAATATCGGTGGTGGCCAAACGACCGTGCGCTAAAATATTGGGTGAAAAAGCAGTTAAAGTGGCCGCTACCAGGCCTGCTTTTGCACCAAAAAGCGTTTTTGCCCATAAAAAAACCAGATAAATTAAACCTAAAGTTAAGAAAATAAAAGGTAATCTCGCAAAAAAAACAATTTTATCAACATTATTTCCCGAGTTATAAAAGAAAAGATCAGCAAGCTCCCATTGATCAGCCCCGGAATTAAAAGAAGAAAGCGGTTTTTCTGGTAAATTTGGTCTAGCTAATTTTGCAAAAAGGCCTGCCAAATCATTAAGTAAAGGTGGATGCTCGCTATTAAAAAGGTAATTGCCTTTCCAAACGTGCAAATAACCAGCTGTGATGTGTACTTTTTCATCATTGGTAACCGAGTCTGATTTGGCAGAAAAAAACATTAACAAAAATGAGACAAGGATAATTATACCTAGTACTCCAGCAATCCAATATTTTTTTAGAAAATTTAAGATCATATAATATAAATTTCAAATTTTAAATTTAGAATTTTAATTCAAATTCGAAATTCGAATTTTAAAATTGATTTGAAATTTAAAATTGAAAATTATTAATTTATATCAGGCATTTTATCAAACCGCCAAACATACATCGCGTTCCCCACCACCGTATCCGGCGGATGTTTTGTAACCCACCCAAAGTCAAAATCATCCGGCGGCACCACCATCTGTTGAGCGCAAATGACCACCACACCTTTAACCGGCGAATTAGGCCCGCCTTGACTCGCGTCAGGCGAGGCAGGTAAAATTTCCGCTTGAACCCCTTGAGCAGAAAAACTATACCCATCCCAACAAAGTTCATAAACTTTTTTAATATTGTTTTCTTTGGCATAAATCCCAAATCTTTTCATATTCTGATTCCAGTCTAAATTTGAATCAGAAAGATGCTTAATTCCACCTTTTGCTCCGCCGGCAATCTGATTAAAATAGGTTAGATAATTGGGAAAGGCTAGAATACAAATTATTACTTCGATTCCCACCAAAACAAATATTAATTTTTGAAAAATCTTATTTTTAAAATTAGCTAGGCTACTTATAAAAATATAGAAAAATGGCAAAATGGGTAAAATATGACGAATCCCAATGTCAATTCGACCAATCATCGAGATAGCCAAAAATAATAAGGGTGGGAAAAAGAGGATAAAATAATCAAACCAACTGCCTGGTGGACGAAGCTTTACTTTCCAAAATATAAATATCGTTAAAGCTAATAAAATAATTTCCGTCAAAGGTAATTTGTAAAGCATCACCAAGGGAAAATAGTACCACCAACCATTGTAACCCACCTCGCCGTTAAGATAGGCCCAATGACCAGAGGTATTGTGGTCAGAAAGAATTTCGAAACCTTGAATAGCTTTGTCATAAGGAACAATTAACCACTTTGACAATGGAGAAGAAAGATTCTTGTAACCTAATATTTTAGATGTAATATAGACCGGTGGCAAAGAAATTAAATCGGAACGCATCGAAAAGGCGTAAGTTCCCCAAACCAAAACTAATGGAATTGCTAAAATCAAAAGAAATTGACCTAAAGAAGTAGTAAATTTTGGTTTTTTCAAAAACCACAAAAGCATAAGACTTAAAAAAACAATTGGCAAAATAACTAAACCAGAAAACTTTGAAAGTAAAACTAAAGCCACAGCTAGTCCTAAAAATACGGCGTTTTTAACATTTGGTTTTAGGTAATATTTACGTATGGCCCAGCAGGTTAAAAGAAAGAAAAAAGTCACTCCAATATCGGTGGTAGCCAAACGACCGTGGGCTAAGATATTGGGTGAAAAAGCAGTTAAAGTGGCCGCTACCAAGCCTGCTTTCGCGCCAAAAAGCGTTTTTGCCCATAAAAAAACCAGATAAATTAAACCTAAAGTTAAGAAAATAAAAGGTAGGCGGGCCCAGAAAATAAGCTTATCAATGTTATTGCCCGACAAATAAAAAAACATGTCGCCATATTCCCACTGGTCTCCACCAGTAAAATTTGCTGGCACGGCTGGTACATTTGGCTTAGCCGCCCGAGCAAAAAACCCTGCCAAATCATTTAAAAGCGGTGGATGCTCGCTGTTAAAAAGATAATTTCCCTTCCAAGTGTGAAGATAACCCGCCGAAATATGAACTTTTTCATCAACAGTCAGGGAATCTGAAGCACTCGAAAAAATCATCAGGGTTAAAGAGATAAGAAGAATAAAAACTAAAGCAAATTTTTCAAAGTTTTGTTTTAAATAATCCAAATTAGTCCCCCCATTGTCCAAAAAATAATACTTAGATCATTCTTCCAAATAGAAGATTCAATTAAACCGTAGGCAATGATTGAAAAAAGGACCGCCAACATAATCACGACCGATTTTGAATTTAGTTTTTTTAAGCCTTCGCGGAAAAATAAAACCAAGAGCCAAAGAAAAGCAACTAGACCCAAAATACCGGTTGCAAGGTAAAACATCAGAAAAATATTGTGTGGCGTAGCCGCCTGCGGGGTAATATATTCCGGAAAATTACCTCGATTCTTGGTCAATTCCGAAAAAGCATTTTGAAAATTACCCAAACCTACTCCTAAAATCGGGTGATTTTTAATCATTTCTAAAGAAGTCTCCCAAATCTGCCAACGTAAATTATTAGAAGTTGCTACCCGACCACCGGAAGTTTGGGTCACCGTAAAATCTGGCCGAAATAATATCCATGAAGTATAAATAGCCATAATAATTAAAATACCAATCATAATTTGGGCCGAAAGTCGCGTTTTAATCCAGCTCCAAAAGTTTAAAATTACATAAATACCAAGGCCGGCAGCAATGGCCAAAATTCCTCCACGACTCCCAGAAAAATAAATGGCAATAAAATTTAAAATAACTAATAACCAAGCACTAATACTTAAAAACCACCGTTTTTGAATCATGAATTGAAATCCATAAGCCGCAACTAAAACCGTAATTGGTGCCAAAAATAAAGCCACAAAGTTTGGTGAATAGCCAAAAATGCCAATTACCCGCCCATCAGAAGTAGTATTGCCTAATAATTTCTGAATAATGGTGTGAACCGCCACAAAAGTTCCAGAAAAAATTAAACTCCAAAAAACTTTAGGTAAATCTTTTTCTTTGACAAATTGAAAAATAAGCCAGAAAACCAAAATAGGATCAATAAAAAAACCTTTAAATTCACCTAAAGCCGCTCTTTTATCAGGGGAAACAACAGTTGAAATAGTCAAGGCAATAATTAAAAGCACGATTGGCAAAATAATTTTTAAGGAAATCGCTCTAAAACCTGTCTTTCGAGCCCTAAAAAGACCATAAATAAAAATAATGTATATTAAAATTTCCAAAAAAGTCGTTGGAATATTAAATATCGAAAAACGAATTAAGTAAGTCGGCAGTAATAGTAAGATTAAAGAAATTAAATAAATCATAATGTTAATGCAAAATGCAAATATCAAAAATCAAAATGACAAAGAATAATGTAAAAAGAATTATTTTTGAATTTTAAATTTTCATTTTGATATTTGATTTTTAATTTTTGATTTTAATATAATATTCTGCACCGCTACCAATAATCCTATCAACACCCATACATGGATTATATAAAGAGTTGACATAAAATTATACTGAATTAAGATTCCAACAAAAGCGGCGAAAAGTCCAATTAAGACGGATCTTAGAAAAACATCATGGGCGTATTTTAAAGCCATAAAAGTCCTGACACTCAAAAATAAGATCAATAAAGAAAAAGTAATCATCCCAACCAGCCCAGTTTCAGCCAAAATTTCGATAAATTCATTATTAACGATCGGCCAACCAGTTATTGGTCGTGCGTCCGGGTAAAATGTCGCCCACGGACCATAATTGCCCGGGCCAATGCCAAAAATAGGACTGGTGTAAAAAGCTTGCATTCCTTGTTTAAAGGTAATCAATCTACCCGCGACCGATTCTCCATTATTTATATCTTGAAGCTGAATATGACCTAAAAATTCAATTGTGGCACGAGTTTCGCCTTTTGACAGAGCAAAAGCCACCCCGTAAATAACAATAATCACTGTCACTAAGCCAATTAAAATTGTTTTCCAATTAAATAGCTTTTTAAAAAGCAAAAATCCTAAAACTAAAAATGAGCCGATTAATCCCAAATAACCACCTCGTGAAACAGTTAAAATGAAATTCAATAAGATTAAACCGATTAAACCAGCCATCCACCATCGTTTGATTGGCTCCACTCGATTGATAAAAAGAGCTAAACCAACACTAATGGGGATTAAAAGATAATTAGCAAAGTATAAGGGTTCCATTGAAAAAGCCTGCACCCTGGGAAACCCGAAAACAACGGAAGTGTATCCTTCTTTTAAAAGGGTTAAGGATTGTGGCAATCCTACCACATCACCGCCAAACTGAAACAATCCAAAAAGACTCACTACTAACGCCGAAAAAAATAAAACTAAAATCGTTTTACGCAAAGTTTCCTTTGAATAAACCATATTAACCGCCATAATTGAAAGAATAATTGTAAATATAGTAAAGATTAAAACTGAAACAGCTCGAGAAAAATTAACTGCTTGAGCAAGTGAAAGCAATAATGCCATGACAAATAAAAACAGTGGAATGCTGAGAAAATTTGGTTGAACTTTGTATTTTTTACCTTTGAACATTAACGCTAAAATCCAGGCAATTAAGGTTAGAAATCCCAAAAAGGTGTTGATTTTAAGATTAATTCCCCCTATTTCATAGGAAGGTACTCTTTCAAAGGGTAAAAAGAAAACAATCAAAAGCCAACCAAGTTCAGGCGACCGAACAACCAGATAAACAATAATTAGAGCGATAACTGCCAGAGGAATAATTAATAACCCCAAAAAAGCGGTTTTAGCAATTAAAAAACCCACGGCGACTGCCAAAAGAGCGCCAAATAATGCAATCAAAAAATTTCTTGAAAATTGATCTTTCATCTGATTTGAGTATACCAGATAATAAGTTGAATTTGAAGATTAGTTAATTTTTAATTAAACTAAAACAAGAAAGGAAAAAATGAATCCAGAATTACAACCTTCAGAAGAGGAAATTACTAATGAACAATATCTTAATCCGGAAAAAGTTGAACCAACTTCACTTGAAAAAATTATGAAAGAAGGAGAAATTTTAAACGTTCGACCGATTGAAGAACATTTTGCCAAAATACCAAAACATGCCGATCGCGTCTTAATAGGAGAAGCACATCATGATTTGCTCTTAGAAGTTGAAATTGCTATTCCTGGAGAAAATAAAAAACTATTAGTCGTTTACAAACCTGAAAGTGGCATCAGTAAAGGCACAGACAAAAGTCTTTTACCTCAATTACCAGAAAAGTCGAGCCCTTACATGAAAAAAGAAGCTGCAACATGGGAAGTCGCTAAAAGCTTGGAATTAAATCATATTGCTATGCCAGTAGTTATTAGATCATTAGGCGAAGGAGAAGGGTCAGTCCGACCATTTATTTGGGGAGAATCGTTAGAATCACTTTCAGACGAAGAAACTGACCAAGCACTTAGTAACCAAAAAACATTAGAAGAACTTGCTCTTTTTGACTATATTATTCAAAATCTCGATCGACGAAAATCTAATCTTGTTTGGGAAGAAAATGTCAAAGAAAGACGACTAAAAGCAATTGACCATTCTTTAACTTTTTTTGATGAAGAATTTGCTTCACAATTTGCTATCAAAGGTCCAAGACTTATGATTGCTTACGATAACTCTGCCGATCCACCAACTCTTAAAAACATTCCTTTGCCAAAAGAATTACAGGCAAAATTAGAAATATTAAGAGACAACGAAAAAACATTACGAAACACTCTCTCAGAACTATTAACCCAAGAGGAAATATCTGGTATATTTAATCGCGGGAAAAAATTATTAGAGCGAAAAATATTTTTATAGTCCAGAATATTTTTTAATTAATTCCTGATAAGTATAGTACGACTTACGAGGATCGCCAGGTACCATTGTCCCACCAGAACTCTTTTTAGCTTGAACAATACCAAAATATTCAGCGTTATCATTAGGATTGTTAACTCCGTCAAAAAGTGACAAAACAAAAAATCCTTTGACGAAACTTCGATTTTCATAGGCCCATTTACCAATCTGTGAAATAAACTCCGATTGTTTTTCTTCGTAAACCGTTTTGCCCTGAGAGTCAGCGTTAACTTCCATAAAAATTAAAGGTTTATTATAGCTTTTTAGTCTATCTACCAATAATTGGCCATTTTCCAACTTCTTCTCACCAATTGGTCCCATCCAACCATACCAATCAATCCCAATCATATCAAAAGGAATTTTATCTTTAACTAATTTATCTAAATAACCTACGTGGGTCCAACCCAAATTAACAATTCTTTTGGCGCCAGGATCAGCTGAAGCGATCCCTTCTGAGGCTCCTCGGATGTAGTCGGCTATTTTTTGATATTTGGTTTGGTCAAACTGAGATTCATCCTGACCATTCATTGTTGGCTGCTTAATTGACTCACCACCACCCTCATTGGCGATTTGATAATACTTGATTTTCCCTTTATAATGCGCGGCAATTGTCGAGCCATCTTTATAACCATCCTTATAATTATCGCCGCCTTTATTACGCACATCTTGCTCAATAATCAGAACTGTCTGTAAACCATAAGATTCTAAAATAGTAATTTCCTCATCGTTACGCCCAAAAGGATCGATATTTTCTGAATCAAATCTGAGCCTAATCCAACCAACTCCCAAGTTTTTAGCCACTTTAGCCTGTTTATTCCAAATTTCGGCTTTATAATTACCTAAATCCGACGGACCCATCGTCACACCCCACATAAATGGCTCTTTTCGATGACTGTTACCCCAATACCTATAGGCAAAATATCCCCCTCCGATACCAATTGCGAGAGCAAAAAAAATAATGAAAAACTTTTTCAATTAAACCTCCTCAATTATTACTCATCTATTTTATAATACTTTGGGCTTTTTGCCAAACTGTTTGAAAAAAAGCTCGAAAATCAACTTTTTGACGTTCAAGCCAAATTTTTTTAATCTCAAATGAACACTCACCTTTAGAGTACAGCCGAAATTCATAATCAGAGGCATTATCGGCTTCAAAATTAAGTGATTCTACCTGTGTTTCACCTTGTTTCTGTGCGATAATTTCTTTCGCCCCTAGCCCAAGATTGCCATTTTTTCGGGTCACATCCATAAAGCCTAAATCCTTATTACTACAAGATGGGATAATTTTTAATTTATACTGGTATTGTCCATTAAAAAGTGTCAACTTGGGCCCCGCAAACGCAAACTGCGGCAAGCCACTCTCAACCAAAAAAATATTATTTTGACGCGCTGGCAAAAACATCGTTAAAAGAGGTAATTCTTGTTTTTTTAAAATAATCGATTTGTCCATCTGCCAGAGACTAAATTTTGGTTGGATCCAATAAACTACAAAACAGGCTAAAACAAAAATGGGGATAAAAATTAAAATAATTTTTCGGAAAATTTTCATATTATTAATTTCTAAAACGATACTTTATGAGCGTCCAAAAAGCCTCAAAAGCATCTTGCAATTTGATTTTTTTACCATCTTTACTCGTGCGACCCCGGTAAGTAATAGGCACTTCAAAAATCTTGTAGCCTCTTTTGGCAATTTTAGCCGTTACCTCCGGGCAAAATTCAAATCTTTGACATTTTAAGGGTATCTTCTGAATCAAATCGCGACGAAAAGCTTTGTAAGCCGTGGCCTCATCAGTAATTCTAATACCATACAATAGATTAACAGTAGTTGTTAAAATTTTATTTGCCAGCCGATTTTGCCAGCGCATCCCCGAAATTTTTCCTAAAAATCTTGAGCCATAAACAACTTGAGCTTTTTCCAATAAAAATGGTTTCAAAAGTTTGGGATAATCTGCCACCGAATATTCCATATCAGCATCTTGAATCACAATAAAATCGCCTTTTGCTTCTTCCAAACCCCGACGAATGGCCGAACCTTTACCTAAATTTTTATCTTGAAAGATAGTTTTAACGGACGGATCTTTACTATAACTTTGAAGGATTTCTCTTGTTTTGTCTTTTGAACCGTCATCAACAATAATAATTTCTTTTTGCATACTAATTGGAATATTTTTAACCTGGGAAATTACTTCTCTAATATTCTTTTCTTCGTTAAAAACCGGGATGATGATTGATAATTTCATTTATTTTCTCCAATTTTGTAAAGCGAAAAATCGTTTTCTTTAAGAATCAGTTTAAAATTTTTGTCTACTTCGTCCGACGGTAACCCTAACCACTGCGCAGCGCTTAAATGACCAATTAAGACAAAATTATAACCATTATTTTTTAGCTCGGAAGCCATGGTCACCGCCGACGCATTAGGGTCATACTTATCTTCAATAAAGCTCCAATCCCAAAAATTAAAATTAAGATAAAAAAGATTGTGAATATTAACCGTTAAGACTTTTTTATCTTGTATTTCTTGAGAAAAAGTTCCTGAAAAATCATAAAAATTTCGCGGTGGAGTCAATCTTGCTTGAAGATAGTTTTGACGTGGATTTTTGCCAAAAATTTCTTCTAGTGTTTCCTTAAATTGGCTCTTAGTATAAGAAAAATTAAAAATCAGACCGACTAATGCTAAAACAATGGCGATCACTTTAAATATTTTCCATTCGATACTAGCTAGAACATAGATTGAAATAGTAGCTATCACCGGCAAAATGACAATAAAATAACGAGGCTCCTGAACAGGATTAAGAGACCAGAGAAAAAAGAAACTCAAAAAAACAATTAGCAGTGGCAACATTTTTTGCCAATTTTTCGCGAAAAAAACCAAAAAGACTAAACTAAAAATGGGGGTGAAACGATAAACCACCATTTCCCAAAAAAGATTGGGCAGATGCTGCCACCAACCTTCAAGATACCAATCTCTTAAGTTAGTATAACCACCGGTGTACATTGTTAAAGCCGATTCCTGCACTGAAAAGACCGGATAAAAAGGATTACCAGTCGAAAAATACGCTTGAAGATAAAATGGTAAAACAATCGCAATCGCAATTCCGGTAAAACGAATGGTCATTTTCCAATTAGCCTTTGAAATTAAAACACCAAAGATCACTAATAACAAAATCAATCCATAAAGTTTACTCGCTAAAGTTAAACCCATAAAAATCGCCGAAAGATAAAGATAATTTGGATGACGATTTTCTAAATATTTAAATGTTCCCCAAAGTGCCATTGCCGAATAAAAAGCGACAATTAAATCAATATAAGCAGTCTGTGAGAGCCAAGTTGTAAGATATGTCCCATAACAAATTAAAGACACGAGTAACGCATGTTTTCTTCCTAAAAATAAACGCGCGAAAAGATATGTTGACGCCGCCCAGGCAAAACCAAACAAATAATGAATAATTTTTGGCAACATCCCCGTATGATCCAAACTCAGACCAAAACCATAGATCATTTCGGCTAGTCGCGGCATGACTGAGTAATAAAGTAGTCCACCAGGAAGATAAGAAACATGGTACGTCATCAGATAAATTTTTGGCAAAGTTAAGTGATACCAGAGCGCATCAAAACCAACTTCCGGTGCCAGTAGAATTAGAAAATTTAAAACGGCAAAAGCCAAAAAACCAATTAAAATTACACCAACAACCCAATCTTTTTTGATTGCAGAGAACTCGCCAGCTGGCGGACTTTGCTTAAATAAAAAATATACTAGAACAACAAAACAGATTAAACCGTAAGCAATTACTATATTCTGATAAAATAAACCCAAAAGTCCCAAAAAATAGAGACCTATCCCTAAGACACCCCAAAATATACCCCAGGCTATTAATAATTTTTGGAGAAAATTAATCTTCATGAACCTTTTTTACTACCTCGTCAAAAACTACTAAAGTCTCACGTGCGGCCGTGCTCCAAGAAAATTTATTAGCCTGAATACGAGCGTTTCCCTTCAAGAGTGCTATCTCTTCTTTGTGTTCTAATAATTTCTGAAGACCACTCGAAATTGATTTTGGATCTTGCGGGTCAATAAGAATAGCGGCCTTACCTGCCACTTCCGGCAAAGAAGAAATGCTGGATGTCACCACTGGTGTACCAAAAGAAAGAGCTTCTAAAACCGGAAAGCCAAAACCTTCATACAAACTAGGATAAACAAAAACAGCCGCTTCTTTATAGAGTTTCCCCAACATCGCATCAGGCACGAAACCCAAAAATTTTACTTTATTTTCTAATTTCAAATGATTTAAAATATCAAAAATTTTTCCCGTATTCCAACCCTTGGCACCAACAACAACTAAAGGGTATTGTTCTTGGAGTCGTGGCGGTAAGATCGCATAAGCCTTAAAAAGACTAATTAGATTTTTTCTTGGTTCAATCGTACCCACCGCTAAAATATATGATTTTGCTTTTAAAAATGATGGTAAATTTTTGGCCATGGTACCTATTAAATTTCGACCTGGATAAATAACCGTAATTTTTGATTCCTTAATTTTTAAGATTTTTTCTAAATCATTTTTAGTAGACTTTGAGATCGCAATGATTTTAGAGGCTTTCGAACAAGCCTGCTGGGTTTTTAAATTAAAAAAATCCGACATCTTTTTACCAAGATGCTCGGGAAAAAGAAAAGTGGTTAAATCATAAATGGTGACTACTTGGGGCAAATTTAAACCTAAATTCACTTCTAAAAAACTGGGAGCGTAAAAAATGTCCGCATCTTTTAAAAGACTTTTAAACCATGGTAATTTCCAACCCCAAACTTTTTCTTTCAAATTTCCAGGAATTCTTAAAATTTTTACTTCCACATTTTTATAAGTACGAAATTCTTTAATGATTTTTTCTTTACGACTACTGCTCCTCATAAAACTAAAAAGTAAAAGATAAGTATTTTTTGAATCACTTTTAAGTAACTGACGAGTCAACTCCAAAGTATATCGGCCAATCCCCGCTTTTTCATTAATTGCCCTTGAAGCATCAATGGCAATTTTCATAATTTTTTCCCCATCGCTTCTTTATAAACTTCAATGGTCTGACGAGCGGTATTTTCCCAAGTAAATTTGGCCGCTTGTCTTGGGCCCAACTTCTTTAAAGTTTCAGCTAAACCTTTATCTTTAATGACCTTTAAAATATTCCTGGCCCATAATCTTTCGTCCCGCGGTGGCAGTAGAAGACCAGCACGGCCTACTACCTCTGGCAAAGAAGAGGTGTTTGAAGAAATAACTGGCGTACCACAGGCCATTGCCTCCAGTGGCGGCAGGCCAAAACCTTCATATAAAGACGGAAACAAAAAAACCGTTGCCCCAGAGTAAAGGGCTGGCAAGTCATTTTCCTCAACATAACCAGTAAAAATGACTTTTTTTTCAAGATTTAATTTTTTAACCAACTTAAAAAGTCCATCATAATACCAACCTTTTTTACCGGTAATAACCAAGTTCTCGGAAATTCCTTCACGCACCGCCAAAGCAAAAGTTCGCACTAAAAATTCTAAATTTTTACGCGGTTCCAGTGTCCCCACATGTAATAAATACTTTGGACCGGTTTGATATTTTTGTCCAATTTTAGTAATTTTTGATTTACTTTCAACTGGTTTAAAATCAGGCGAAACTGCTAAATGAACTACTCTAATTTGTGATGACGGGATTTTTAAAAGCGATATAATATCTCTTTTAGTGTGTTCGCTGTCAGCAATGAGCATTAAGGCTTTTCGGTAAGAAAATGGCATCCAGCGGGAATAAAAAAGTCGAGAAGCCAAAGGTAAATTTTCCGGAAAGAAGACAGAAATTAAATCGTGACAAGTAGCAATCACTTTGCCTGGATAAAAAAGTGGAGCCGAAAAACAGGGTTGATGGATTAAATCAACTTTTGCCCGACGAGATTTCCAAGGAAAAGCCACTTGGTCCCACCAAAATCTTTTCCAAGTCGGAAAATCTGTCTCTGTTTTAGGTTTAATTAAAATATATTGATTTTCAGGGTCAACCTTAGCCAAAGCTTCGACTAAATTTTTAACATAAAAACCAAAACCAGTCTTTTGACCAAGTGTCGTTTGTGCGTCTATTGCTATCTTCATTGTTTTATCTCATTCATTTTACTTTAATAACCTCGGTTATCGTTTCTTTTGATATTCCTTTAACTAAATACAGACTTAAAAAGTAAACTAGCCCACCAAGTGGTACTAAATACCATAACGCTAAAAAGCTTAGGAATTTTAAAACTAAACCTAAGACTATACCAGAAAAGATCACCTTCCACAAGATTTGAAGATGAATTTTCTGATCAAAGAAGCGCCGCATCACCGCAAAATAAAGTAAAACAACCAGCATTTCTGTCAGCACCGTAGTAATCGCCGCGCCAATATATGATATTTTAGGAATTAAAATCAGGTTTAAACTAATATTAAAAAAGACTAAAACCAAATTAGGCCAGACTAGTTTCTTTTGTTGGCCCAAAGAAATAACCGTGTAGCCAAAAAGATGAGATAAAAAAGAAATACCCACCGCCACAATCAGTATTTGTAAAGCAAAACCAGAAGTTGCCGGAATACCCCAAACCGGACCAATAGTGTGAATGGTTGTAAAATCGCTGCCGGCAATAATTTCAATAATCCGAGGCGCGGTAAAAATTACTCCGACTACGATGGGGACAGCGATAACTATTAGAAAATCAAAGGCTTTTTGAAAAATCTTTTGCACTTGATCATTTTTCTCATAAATATAACGAGTAATAATTGGAAAAACATTACCCATAAAAATCGAAGGAAGCAAAAGCAAAATTTCAACCACTTTATAAGGCGGACCATAGATACCAACATCAGTCGAACTACGAAGAAGTGAAAGCATAATTGTATCAACTTTAAAATAAATCATCGCCAGAATTGTCACCACCGAAATTGGCAAACACTCCCAAAAAATCTTTTTCCAAAGATTAAAGTCAAAAGCTAACTTAAAATGAAGATAAGCTCGGCCTAGATAAGCACTAGCAAAGAAATTAGCCATATTACCCAAAAAATATGACCATAAAATAAGATCAAGCGAAGCGTTACTTTTAATTTGGTAAAGAATAAGAGCAAAAATAACTAAGCGACCGATAATATCAGTGATGGCCGCTTTATCCATCCGTAATTTGTTTTGGAAAATACCAACATAAGTCCCATTTAAAGTCATCCAAAAAGTGGCCGCGGCAATAATCCCAATACCTAAACGGATATCATGATATTGAGGGATTAAAAGAGCGATTAAAAACGATAAAGCAAAAATACTAAGAGCGATAATACTTCGAAAAGTTAAGACATTATTGGTAATTTTATCACTATCAACATCGGGTTTGGCAATTTCTCTGACTAAAAACCAGAAAAAGCCAAAATCAGCCAAGACTGCAAAAAATTGGGTATAGGCAAAAATAGTTGTATATTGACCATAGCTCGAAACCCCTAAATAACGAGTCAAGGCGGCAACTAAAAATAAAGAAATCAAGGTGGTAATCACCTTGCCAACAATTTGAACGATGGTATTGTGAGCAACTTTTCTGGTTAAAGACATAAATAAATTTTAAAACCTACCTATTTTAACATAAGATAATCAGTTTTTATCTTTCTTTCTTTTCCATGTCTTTCAATGGCTAGCTTAATAAGTTGACTAATAAGTTCCTTAAGAGAAACACCGCTGGCTTCCCAGAGTCGAGGATACATACTAATAGAAGTGAAACCAGGAATCGTATTAATTTCATTAACAAAAATCTTACTATCTTTTCTTAAAAAGAAGTCAACCCGTGCCATACCTTCGCATTCAAGAAATTCAAAGACTTGAACAGCTGTTTTTTTTACTTGATTAGATAACTCTTTGGATATTTTAGCAGGTATTTCTAGAAATGCACCATTTTCATCAAGATATTTAGCTTCATAAGAATAAAACTCATGCCGAGGAATGACTTCACCCACAACAGATGCGATTGGTTTGTCATTACCCAAAACTGAACATTCCAATTCCTTACCTTGAATATATTCTTCAGCCATAATTTTATTGTCGTATTGGAGGGCATTTTCATAAGCCTTATCAAATTCTTCTTTCGAATGAACTTTATTAATACCAACTGACGAGCCAGTATTGGCTGGTTTTAGAAAAAAAGGTAAACCAAGTTTTTCTTTAACAAACTCAAAAGTTGGTTTTTCTTTTCCTTGATGAAAAACTAAGAAATTACCAATTGGAATTCCTGATTCGCGAAGTAACCTTTTTGTAATGTCTTTGTCCATCCCAATAGCCGAGCCAAGCACTCCCGCACCAACAAACGGTATATCTGCTAATTTTAAAAGACCTTGCAACGTGCCATCTTCACCATAAGGCCCATGAATTACCGGAAAGGCGACATCAATTGACGAACTTCCATGACAGATCTCTGAAGGAATAATTTCGTAACTTTTTTGATTGTTAATAGTAATATTTTTAGGGTTATTTTCATCAATTAAAAATTTTTGAGAATTCAAAACTAACCACTTACCTTTTTTATCTACACCGATTAACATAGGTTCATATTTTTCACGATCGATGGCAGCATAAATATTTTTGGCTGATTGTAGAGAAACTTCATGTTCTACTGATTTTCCTCCAAAAATAATTCCTACTCGTATTTTTTTCATTTTTCCTCTTTTTTCTTAGTAGGGATTGAAATAAATTTTTCTTCCAAAACTCGTTGATGCTGTTCGTCAACAGTTAAGGACGAATTTTTATCAATACAACTGGTATTTTGACAGATTTCCGGCCGATTATCATAATCTTTGCAATGGCCGGTTTCAGAATCGAAATTTCGACAATCGTAAGCTTTAAAAGGTCTTTCAGTATGTTTTTCGGATACTAAAAGCTCTGGTCGCTCTTGCCAAAGTTTTTCTCCCTCTTTATCAATAGGAATTTTCTCTTCAGGGAAAAAACGAGCAACTTTTACTGGATCGCAACATCGAGAACATTTTTTCTCAATACATGGTCCAAATTTTTCACCCATATAAAGCTCCTTTATATTTAATTTGGTGCGCCCGGGAGGATTTGAACCTCCGACCTCAAGATCCGCAATCTTGCGCTCTATCCACTGAGCTACGGGCGCGAATTTAGCGATCGTAGCTTTGCTGAAAGCAAAAGGCTTACGGGCGCATTTTTTTCTCCCCATAAATTTACCAAATTATTGCCAATTTTTCAAGATTAGTAGTATAATTTTTCTATTAAGATGACAAATAAAAATTTTAACGCGACGGCTTATTGGCAAGAAAGACATCAAAAAACCGACTTATCTACTGTCGGTTATATTGGTTTAGGGTTACCTTTTAACTATTGGATGTACCGTGTTAGAGAAAAAGTCTTCAACAAGATTGTCCTATCAGAAGAAGTTGATTTAAAAAAAGTTAAAGTTTTAGATATAGGTTCTGGCAGTGGCTTTTATATTAAAGGATGGCAAAATTTAGGCGTTAAAAATATTACCGCTTCCGATTTTAGCCCTAACGCCTTAAAACAAATTAAAAAAACTTTTCGAAATGCTAAGACACTTGAGTTAGATATCACTACACCACTGCCAAATAATTTGGGAAAATTTGATATTATTTCAGCTTTCGATATTCTTTATCACATTGTTGATGATAAAAAATACAACCAAGCGATTAAAAACATTCGCAAACTTTTAAAACCAAATGGTATTTTTATTTTTTCAGAAAATTTGCCTCTAAAAACTCAAAGAGCTCGACATCAAGTCAGTCGAGATCAAAAAACAATATTTTCTCTTTTAGACAAATTTCGTTTCAAAATTAAAAAAATCAGACCAGTTTTTTTCCTAATGAATGCGCCACTTTGCTCAACAAATCTCCTATCTCGATTTCATTGGTTTATACTGGTTAACAGTCTCATTAAATTAAATTTTTTAGGTTATATTCTTGGCCCACTTCTTTATCCATTTGAACTACTATTAACCTTGAATAGTCAAACTGGTCCATCAACCAAAATTATTGTGAGCAAGCGTTATTAAAATTTTGATTTTATTTTATCAAAACACCACTTGAGTTCTAATTTTCGAATTTCCGAAGTTGAAGTATTTTTTTGTTTTTTCTGGGTTAAGAGATAATCTAAAAGAATACTTCCCGGCACAAAATAACCACCCTTTTGAGCAATATAAGTCATATTTTTCTGAAATCCAGCGTTTAGCTGACCATTTTTCACAAAACCAGAAGCAAAATGAGTGTAAATAATAGCGGCTCCACCTTCTTCCGCTAATTTATCAATATTTTGATAGGAAGTAATTTTTAAGAAAGATGAAATATCGGGTGCATTTGACGCACTGAACCAATAATTTGTATATGGTTTTAAAGAATCTTTATAAGGCATCAAAGAATCAACTTTTAAAGTGTTTAAATAATTAAAACTAAAGTTACGAATATATTTGATATTTTTTTTAGCATAATCGCCCCAAAAATAGGTTGATTTTTGATTGTCGCCGGAAAATTTTGACCAGCGCCAAAAAGGTTTTAAAAAAGATAATCTCTTTATCCCCCAATAAAGATTGTCGGGATTTTGAGCATGGTTAATTTGCATCTTTGGGTAATGGCCAATAAATTGTTTAAATATTTCCAAACCATCAAGGGTGTCTTGACGATTAAATTTTCCCGAACCAACAGAGTGCAAGGCAATCTCGAACCCTTGTCGCTGAAGCTTATTGATAAATTGACGATAACGATAATCCTGTAAAAAAAGTCCCTTAAATTTATCTTTTGACGGGAAGGTCCAAATAGTTTTAGTCGTTTTAAAACCTAGCTTATATAAAAAATCATAAACCGGTTTAACATTTTCAATAGTTGCCCCGTCAGTGTCATCAATGATTGTCAAGGCAAATTTTTTATTTTGGGGAAATTTCATGACTTGTCACTCCGAAGCTTTAGCGAAGGGTGATGATATAAAAATACCGCTTCTCGAAGCGGAAGTCAAAAGAAATAATTAAATATTTCGGATTATACCTTAGCTAAAGCTTTTTCGAAATTGAGAACTTTAACTTTTTTACCCTTTTGAATTATTTGATGACCCTCTTTTTGGAGTAATTTCCCTTGATTTTCAGCCCCACCAGGATATTTTTCATTTAAAGAACCGTCGGATTTCAATGTTCGCCACCAAGGCGTGATTTGTTTTTTTCCTTCCACTTTCGCCTCTTCGGCAGCATGAGCGGCAATCCAAGAAAAAATACCGGTAGTGAGAGGACAGCCAATATCTGTTTTATGTTTTTGGGCAATTTTCTGACGAATGACATCAATGGTAATCAATTTGCCTTTAGGAACGCTGGCCATAATTTTATTTACTTCTAAAGGAGCGGGGATGGCCATTGTTTTACCATGCCAGTGAGCTTGGGCTTCTTTTTTGAGCGTAACTACTTTCGGTAAATCTTTACTGTCTTTTAATTTTTCTTGCCAGGTCTTTTTCATCTTATCCTTTATATTCTGGCGGAGAGGGTGGGATTCGAACCCACGAGGCGGCTTTTACACCACCGACGGTTTAGCAAACCGTTCCCTTAAGCCACTCGGGCACCTCTCCATATGTTTATTATACTTCTTTTTCCCCTTTTTGA
>JAMCZU010000036.1 GCA_023485405.1 Patescibacteria group bacterium | reverse complement strand
ATTATCCCGACGATAAATTTTCTAGTCTTATCAAGAGCCAAGCAAAAATGCACGATCTTGGTCATGCGTATATCGTTTTTGGTGATTTAGATTTAACGGTATTCCTCGAGATTTATAAAATAAAAACGCCGGATGTTTTAGAACTCTTTGAAAATCCAATCAAAATTAACCATATTCGCGAGTTAATTTCTTGGATGTATTTAAAACCGCACAGTTCTTCTTTAAAGCTTGCAGTTTTATCTGGAGTAGAGAATATGACCCTTGAGGCAGCTAATTCACTCTTGAAAATTTTAGAAGAACCGCCTGCTTATGCCGTTTTAATTTTGCAAAGCTCAAATAAAGAAAAAATCTTGCCAACTATTCTTTCTCGCTGTCAGGTAGTTCGGCAAATAAATAAAGTAAATGAAGCTTCACTATCTAATTTTCTTGAAAGCGATAAAATTACTCAACTTTCAATTAAAGAACGTTTTGATTATGTTGCAAAAATTATAGAGGACGAAAATTTACCCAAAATTATTAATTCTTGGGAAGAAGAAATGCGTTTTAAACTACTTTCCGGTGAAGATACGAGAGAGAAATTAAAAAGTATAATAGATACCAGGCGTTTACTTTCGACCAATACTTCTGTAAAATTACTATTAGAAAATCTAATTTTAAAATTGTAATGAAAAAAATATATATTCGGATTAATTCCACTGGCAAAATATATTCTTATGAGGCTCAAGATATCAAATTAAATGAGTCAGTTTTGGTTGAAACCGACCAAATAACAGAAGAAGCAAGAGTGATAGAAAAACCTAGTTCTGCTGTTGAACAAGAAGAGGGGACTGGCAAAATTTTGAGAGTGGTTAATGCCGAAGATCGTCATTGGTGTTGTTCTCTTAAAAATCAAGCTCGTGAGTATATTGAAGAAGCTCAAAAAAAAGTTAACCGACACGGTTTAGAAATGACAATTTTAGATGCCGATCTTTCTTTTGATCAAAAGAAATTAACTTTTTATTTTAGTGCTAAGGGTCGAGTGGATTTTCGGGGGTTGGTTTTAGATATGGCCAAATCATTTGATAGGCTTATTCGCCTTCAACAGGTAACGAGTCGTGATGAAGCAAAATATTTTGGTGGGATTGGTAAATGTGGTCGAGAACTATGTTGTAGCAAGTTTTTACGTGATACAGAAGCAATCTCTTCAGGCATAGCCCAATCTCAAGAGTTATCAACAGGCAATATGAACAAATTAGTTGGTTGTTGTGGTAAACCGATGTGTTGTCTTTCTTTCGAAGAAGGAAATCGTGCTTGTCCGAAAATGGCAGCAGGACGGAAGGGAGTGAAATGATTTGGAATTTATTAATTGTCGCCGCCGTAGTGGCAGTTTTAATTGTTATTGCTCGACGTTTGCCCGATGCTCGAAAAATTATGCGAAAAGTTAACAATGTAACTGATGAAGAAATTAGTCTTTATGGGCTAATTGCGCAGGCAGATGACGCTTTTGAATCAAAAAAATATGAAAAAGCAGAAAGTTTATATATTAAAGCGGCGGCACTTTCGCCGGACAATGCTAAAATTTATTCGCGGCTCGGAGCAATTTACCTAGAACAAAAGAATTTCTACGACGCTAAAGATGCATTTTTGCAAGCGGTCAAATTAGAACCCGATTTGGCTTCTCGCCATATTAATTTAGGTTTGGCTTTTATGGGACTTAAAGATTATTTTAAAGCCACAGAGTCATTTAAAAAAGCTTTAAATATTGATAGTAAAAATAGTAAATATAAAAAACTTTTAGATCGGTCTCAAAAGTTATACGAAAAAGAAAAAGGCAAAAGTTCTCTTCAAAAATAAATATATTTCTTGATCTAATTATGGATACCAATACCATTGCATTTGGGCTGTTTGAGGTGGTGTATCAACGCTCGTAACATTCATTATTACTATATTTGGGTTTGGACTAAGAACACGAGTTACATTGGGACATGTAGCAGTAGTAACAGAAGGAGTTGCTGGTATTGAAGTACCATTGAGAGTGCAAGTAGCTGTACTTAGTGCCGTACTAAAAGTAGCGGAAAAATTACGAGGAGACCCACCAAATATTGGTGATGTCATAAGAGGTGGTCCTCCAAGTGCTGTAACAGCAAATAAAGTGCCGCTGCCAAAAGTACAACCAGCGCTAGTGCAAGTAGCTGTCTGTGCACTACCACATTGAGCAATAGGACAAGAAGCCAAAACAGCAGCAGTATCGTTAGTAGGCGTACCTTGCAAATTAGAATAATATGTCCAACCATTTTTGGTTAAATCTGGATATTTTTCAGTGCCAAACGCTACTCCATTCTTCGTGCAAATTTGACCATTATTCTGCGGAGTCCCAACTAATCCTCCATCATTAACACAAACGGCCAAAGCTCCCGAAACACTTCTTAAAGACGCTTCGCCAGAAGCAACCCTGGCTTTCTGTCGGGCATTGTTTAAGGCCACCAAGACCATCGCCGCTAAAATACCAATAATAGCAATTACCACCAAGAGTTCAATTAAAGTAAAGCCTTTTTGTTTCGTCTTTTTTAACACAAACCCTCCTTTAGATTAAATGTCTTAGTTTAATTATAACTCGAATAGAAAGTATAACAAGGCCTTGAAAAACAAGTTTTAGGGTTGAGAATTTTTAGTAAAGATGATAAGATTAAATTATGCTGGGATAGCGAAGCGGTCAAACGCATTTGACTGTAAATCAAACGCCCTTGTGGCTTCGTAGGTTCGAATCCTACTCCCAGCACCATTTTTTAATTATGATTAAGGCATCTACACTTAAAAGACTCTATGATGTTCGAAAACTTTCGATGGCAGAAGTTGCTGTGAAGTTAGGGAAATCTCGTCATGAAGTTGTTTATTGGATGGATAAACATAAAATACCAAGAAGATCGTGGAGCGAGGCAACCTATACCAAAAGAAATCCTAAAGGTGATCCTTTTAAAATTAAAAAAGATCTTACTTTAGAAGAAGCAGAGCTGAAAGGGTTAGGGCTAGGAATATTTTGGGGAGAGGGAGCTAAAACAAATAGGTATGGTATTAGGGTGGGTAATACTGACCATAGGTTAATTTTAAAGTTTATCGAATTTTTGACAAAAATTTACGGTGTTAAAAAAGAGAAACTTCGTTATGGTTTGATAATTTTTAACGATTCCGATCCTGATAAAGCTTTGCACTTTTGGTGCTCAAAATTAGAAATTAAGCCAGAGCAATTCGGAAAATTAATAGTCATACCACCACAAGGTAAGGGAACGTATAAAAAGAAATCAAAATACGGAGTCGTAACAGTCGGTTGCTATAATACAAAATTACGAAAATGGTTAGATAAAGAGTTAAGCTTCCATAGTTAAATGGTATAACAGTACCTTGGTAAGGTACCGTCCCCGGTCCGATTCCGGGTGGGAGCTCCATTTGCCCGTGTAGCTCAATGGCTAGAGCAGCTGTTTTGTAAACAGCAGGTTGGAGGTTCGAGTCCTCTCATGGGCTCCATAATAGAAAGAAGGAAAATGGCTAAAGCCAAGTCAATTTTATTCCAATTAGAATGTAGCGAGTGTAAAGAAAGAAATTACACTACTTCTAAAAATCCCCAGGAAAATAAAGAAAAATTGCAACTTCAAAAATTTTGCAAAAAATGTCGCAAACACACCGCTCACAAAGAAGTAAAAATTTCCAAAGCAAAGAAATAAAATTATATTACAAATGAAGGGGGGAGTGGGAGCTTGGTTTAGTGGTAAAATGCCTCTCTCCAAAAGAGGTGACGGGGGTTCGATTCCCTCAGCTCCTGCCAAATTGACAAAAAAGTTATCATTGATATATTAAATGTAGGTATAAAATGACCTTAGATAAAAATGATTTAATACAAATTAGAGAAATTGTTCGCGAAGAAGTCCATGATCAGATTAGTAAAGACGTGCCTAAAATTGTTCACGATCAGATAATTGCCGAAGTGCCATTAATTGTTAAATCAGCTATTCAGGTAGAAATTTTGCCAATTAAGCAGAAAATTGAACAAATTTGGGATAGTCTCAACGAAGATTTGATCAGTAATTTGACGATGATTGAAGAATTATCAAAGAAAATTAAAGAATTAGACGCAAGAATTAAAAAACTGGAACTATCTAAATAAAAAAATCCCTAAACTGGTCTCAGCTTTGGTATCATAATATAATCTAGAGTAGTCGGGAAGTAAGTTCTAACTTTCTTCACTATGTCCTGCCAAATAAGTTTAAAAAGAAAAAGAGCAGGTAAATTACCAGCTCTGAGAATGAAAATCATACTAAGAATGGTTTTTTTATGTTTGGACGGGGTTTTGACGGCTTTCTTCGATGCTATCGTTCCAAACCCTATTTAATTCGATTGCAAGCTTGTTGGCACGTTCTTTTCCACCGGCGCCGCTGGACGAAACAAGAATCGGGTTAAGGACAACTACAGAAAATGAACTTGCTTGTTTTGTTGGTGGCTTTGCGGGAAAATTGTTCCGAAGCTTAAATGGACCAGGTTCAGATGCTTCTTCGATATCTTTTGGCAGTTCGCGCATAAGTTCTTCGTATGCCAATGCTCTGTCCTCCTGATTAATTCAGTATATTCCTAAACTGTTTAAAATATATCAAACAAAAAATTAAATATCAAAAATTAAGTGTTAATTTGGTCTCAACTCTAGAATTTTGATACAATTTAAACAGAGGTTTAAATGCTCGGACTTTTAGCAAAAATTATTCCTTTAGATTTTGCCGCAACTTTAAGTCCGGGAATATTTGCTTTAACCGTTGTTCTCTTGGGAAGTAAGCAAAATCCTAAGTTACGGATTATCTCAATGCTCACAGGAACTCTGATGGTTGGTATTGGTATTGCTTTACTTGGCTATACTATTGGTCAAGTTGCCACTCCTGATGTGAAAAAAACTATAGTCTCTGCTTTAATTGATATAATTTTAGGTAGTTTTTTCGTTTTTCTGGGACTAAAAACTTTTTTTTCCAAAGAAAAAAAGATTGAATTTAAGGAAGATCAAAAATTACATCTATTTAAATGGTTGATTATTGGGTTTATTATCAACGTTACTAATTTTGATGCTTTGTTTTTAAGTTTTACGGCGGCCAAAGAAGTGGGGAGCTCGAGCATCAATAATCTAGATAAAATTATTTTACTTCTAGTTAATGTAATGTTTTTTATTCTTCCTATTACTTTGCCTCTATTTTTTTCAATTGTTTTTCCTCGTTTTACTAACTTAATTTTAGCTAGTATTAATCATTTTGTTTTGAAATATAGTAAATATATTGTTTGCATCTTGTTTATTATTTTTGGATTTTTGTTTTTGTATAGAGGAATTATATTTTTACTAAATTGACACATCTACTATTATTAATATATATTGGATATGAAATCCTATTTGGACTTAGAATTTCGGATTAAGGACCGGGTAGTAAAACTTCGACAAATGCTATCGCATTTTTTAAAATGCGTCGAAGTTCTACTACCCGGAGGAGGGAGTTTTGGCTGTAGATACCAAAAAACAACTTGTTGATATATTACTTGAACAAGGAAAGATAAAAAATGAGGTCGCTCAAAATTTACGCCATCTTTCTAATTTTGAAGTAGAAAATAAACTTCTAACTGATCATATATTAGAGCCAACAGAAATTACCCGTGCTTATGCCGGACTTTATAATTTACCTTTTATTAGTTTAGCTAATCGCCGGATTCCTAAAGAAACTCTAGAGCTAATCCCTGAAAGCCTGGCTCGAGAGTATAAAATTATTGCTTACGAGGTTCAAAGAGAACCGACGAAAACTGTTCGAATTGCCATTTCGCAACCGGTCAAATTAACCGATCATTTACGAGAAACAATTACTAATTTGGAAAAGGAGAAGGGTTTTAAGATTGAATTGGCGATCACGACGATGGATGACTTTTTGATGGCTGTTTCCGGGTATAAAACACTGGCACCTACATCATCAACACCTCAAACTGAAAAAGTTAATATTCCCGTTCAGCAAGTTAAAACTAATTATAAAACTATCAATTTAGATCAAATCACTATTCCGTATGAAGTTATTACTAAATTTCCTGAAAATATTGCTCGAAAATATCAAATGGTTGTCTTTGAAGCACCTCACCCGTCTTTTATTAAAGTAGCAGTGACTGACCCTGATGATAAAAAAGTGCGTGAAATTTTAGATTTTGTGAAAACGAAAAATGATATTGTGATTGAAGAGTATCGGGTTACGCCGACAGAAATTGAGCGGGCAATGCGTTTTTACAATCCAGAGCCAATTACGTCACCGACGCCGCCAAAACCAATACCGCAACCTGTACCACCTAAACCAGAACCAATGCCTGCTCCACCAAAAAAAGAAGAACCAAAAGAAGAACCAAAACCAGTCCCACCTCCACCGCCAGTTAAAGAAAAAACCGAAGCGGTACCGGAAATTGGGGGACCGGGTAGCACTCAACTAATTGTGCCAATTGAAAATGATCTTGATAAATTTGTGGGCGAAACTGTTAAAGAGACTTCGGACCTTCAAAGGATCTCTGAGACGGGTAATGTGCCTAAAATTGTTGCCGCAGCGGTTATTTTGGCCGTATCTAAAAAGGCTTCCGATATTCATATTGAAGCGGCTGAAAAAAACGTCAGAATTCGTTTTCGTATTGACGGTCTTTTAAAAGATGTTATTCGATTGCCTTTAGAGGTCCAGCCAGCGGTTGTCTCAAGAGTTAAAATTTTATCTAAATTAAAGATTGACGAAAGTCGCATTCCACAAGATGGACGGTTTGATTGTATTGCTATGGGGCATGCGGTAGACCTTCGAATTTCCACTTTACCCACCGTTCATGGTGAGAAAATTGCAATGAGGCTTTTAGATAAATCTGCTCATCTTTACACTTTAGAAGAATTAGGTTTAACAGGTCACAATTTAAAAGTTTTGCTTGAAAATATGGATAAACCTTATGGTTTAATTCTTTCAACTGGTCCGACTGGTTCGGGTAAAACCACGACTTTGTATGCAGTTTTAACGCGAATTTCTAATGCTTCAGTCAATATTGTCACTCTAGAAGATCCAGTTGAATACGAAATGGCGGGCATTAACCAATGTCAAATTAGGCCTAAAATTGGTTTTACTTTTGCCAGTGGCTTAAGGTCAATCTTGCGTCAAGACCCCAATATTATTATGGTGGGGGAAATTCGAGACTCGGAAACAGCCGCTTTAGCCACTCACGCCGCTTTAACCGGTCACTTAGTGCTTTCAACGCTTCATACCAATGATGCGGCCACTACTTTACCTCGACTGGCGGATATGGGTGTTGAGCCGTTTTTTATTACTTCACTGATCAATGCTATTATTGGTCAAAGACTGGTGAGAAAGCTTTGTCCAAAATGTAAAAGACAAGCTCATATTCCAGCGCCTATTTTTAAAGAAATTGAAGCCGAAATTGAAAAGTTTAATTTACCTAAGCCTTATCAGTTTTTTGAAGGGGCGGGTTGTGATGAGTGTGAACTGGGCTATAAGGGCAGAGTTGGTATTTTTGAAGTTTTAACAATGTCACGCAGTCTTGAAAATTTAGTTTTAGAACGAAAACCATCATCAGATATTAAAAATATGGCGATTAAAGAAGGAATGATTACAATGAAACAAGATGGTTTAATCAAGGCTTTAAAGGGCCTAACCACCGTCAATGAAGTGATGAGGGTAATAACAGTATAAATTAAGGAGGAATTATGCAACAAACTTTAGATCCTGGAATGAAAAAACTTTTAGATTTGGCGATTGAACATAAAGCGTCCGATCTTCACTTGACCATTGGTGTGCCGCCAGTGCTTCGGATTGACGGTCGGCTTTCAACCGTACCAGGTGAAGGACCTCTGGTGCCTGAAAGTGTGACTCGATTAATTCAATCTTTTATGACACCAGAGCAGCTAGAGCATCTAAAATCACAAAAAGAACTCGACTTCTCGTTTGGTTATCATGATACTAGGTTTAGAACTAATGCTTATTTTCAAAAAGGCAATTATGCCGCATCACTTCGTTTTATCCCAAAAGTAATTAAAAGTCTTACCGAATTAAATTTGCCACCAATTTTAGAGAAATTCACAGCGCCAAGTCAGGGTTTTTTAATTATTACTGGTCCAACGGGACATGGCAAGTCAACGACACTGGCAGCAATGGTCAACGCCATCAATGAATCTCGAAGTGAGCATATTGTTACCATCGAAGATCCAATCGAATATGTTTTTGAACATAAAAAATCAATTGTTTCTCAAAGAGAGGTTGGTTCAGATACAAATTCTTTCTCACGAGCGCTGCGCTCAGCGCTTCGTGAAGATCCAAATGTGATTCTTATTGGTGAAATGCGTGACTTGGAGACAATTGATGCGGCTTTGACCTTGGCAGAAACAGGGCACTTGGTTTTTACTACTTTACATACCAACTCCGCGGCGCAGACTGCCGATCGGGTGATTAATGTTTTTCCGCCACATCAACAACAACAGGTTAGAATGCAGCTAGCTAATGTTCTTTTGGGTGTTGTCTCGCAAAGGCTTATTCCAAGGACTTCTGGTGGTCGAACAGTGGCTTGTGAAATTATGATTGCTAATTCGGCGGTTAGATCAGTGATTCGAGAAGGAAAAACCCACCAACTGCCTAATATTATTCAAACCTCGGCATCAGAGGGCATGATTTCAATGGATAAAGTTTTAGCCGAATTGGTTTCTAAAGGTGAAATTACAATTGATAACGCGCTTGCCTGGGCATTAGATCCAAAGGCATTTAAGATGATGGTCTACTAATTTCGAAGAAATTAGTAGCAAATGACAAATTACAAATACCTAATTCCAAATAAAAATCTAAATGTCAAATGAAAAAAATTCAAAATATGATTTAGAAGCAAGAACGGGGAAGTTTGGAGAAGAAATTATTAATTTTTGTAAGAAAATACCTTTAAGTCCAATTACAATTCCATTAATAACGCAGTTAGTCAAAGCTGGAACAAGTATAGGTGCCAATTATTGTGAAGCAGATTGTGCTGAAACGAAAAAAGATTTTGAACATAAACTTGGTATTTGTAAAAAAGAATCGAAGGAAACAAAGCATTGGTTAAGAATGGTAGCAACGGCTTATTCAGATTTAAAAGAAGAATCACGTATTTATTGGAAAGAAGCTAATGAATTAAATCTGATATTTTCAGCTATAATCAACAAATCAAAGAAAAAGGCAGTTTGACATTTAATAATTGAGAATTTGGTATTTTATTTGAAATTAGTAATTAGGATTTTGAAATTTATTCTATATATGTTACAATAAAATTGAATGACAAAAGGAGGTAAAATGAAAAAGAAGGGGTTTACTCTTATTGAACTCTTAGTTGTGATTGCAATTATTGGTATTTTAGCGGCAATGGTCTTGGTGGCTTTGGGTAATGCCAGGCAGAAAGCCAGACTTTCTGCTGGTAAGAAGACGCTTTCAAGTGTGGCGGGGGCCATAACGATGTGCCTGAATGATGGGGGAACGGTTATGACACCTGTAGGAGCTCCAAATGCAGGAACTGGGGGAAATACTATTTGTCAATCAGGAAAAGGTGATCCTAACGCCAAATATCCCGATCTGACCAAAAGTGGTTGGATTTGGGTTGGATTGCAAGGTACTACTAATAATGAGACTGTTGGTGTTGCTGCTTATTGTTCTGTTGCCCAGTGTGGTGGTGCGCAAGCTACGTATGGTGTTGTTAAAACCATTGGGTCTACTTTTGGCACCATAACTTCACTTACCGCCGTATGGTCTGAGTCCCCATCATCACTAACAATACCAGATATTCATAATGGGGCATTTATACAAGTAGCTACTGGCACATTTAGTCTTTCGCCGAATACAGTTACGTGTTTTAATGGTGCTACTCAGTCAACAGCAGCAGGTTCTGGTTTTGGTCCGTATTCTTGCACTTGGATTCGTCAAGGCGGTAACCCAAATAAATTAAAAATGACCGCAGATATGACTGGACAACCGTCAGTGGAGATGAATTGGAATTGGTATCAACCTTAAAACTACTATATGATATTCAAAAGGAGCGGGATTGAAAAACATCAATATTCCATTTCTTTCACGAGTAAAGAATAAAGAAAAAGTTTTCTTTACCAGACAGTTATCAGTGATGATTTCAGCTGGACTGGCTTTAGATAACTGTATTCGATTGCTTCGAATGCAAACTAAAAATCCGACTTTTCAAAATATCTTAGATAAAGTTTATCAAGACATTTTGGCGGGTAAAACTCTTTCGGACTCTCTTTCGCAGTTTCCTAAAACTTTTGATAATTTTTTTGTAGCGGTAGTAAGATCAGGTGAAACTTTAGGTAAACTTGATTTTGTTTTAAATCACCTTGCTGAACAAATGGAACTTTTTCAGGGCTTTTCGAGCAAAATCAAGTCTGCTTTGGCTTACCCGATCTTTATTATTGTGGCTATGATTGCCGTGGTGGTAATGATGATGGTCAAAGTTGTGCCGACACTAAAGACTGTTTTTGCCGATGCTGGGGCAGAATTACCATTTGCCACTCGGGTGGTAATGGCTACTTCTGACTTTTTGGTAGCCTACTGGTGGCTAGTTTTAATGATTTTAGTAGTTTTAAGCACGGGTATTTACTTACTTTTTCGCTATGTTGAAAGAGGTCGTCTTTGGTGGGACACAATTAAACTTAAAATGCCAATTGTTAATTTCGTTTCCTACGATGTTTATATGGCCAGGTTTGCTCGCACAATGGGGATGTTAATTCAATCTGGTGTGCCAGTGATCGAGGCTATCAAAATTACTATTGCGGTGGTCAACAATCGTATTTATACAAAAATTCTAAAAAATGTTATTCTACAAGTAGAGCGGGGAATTCCAATGTCCGTACCGCTGGAAAAAGAAAAAGATTTTACAATTTTGACTACCCAAATGATTATGATTGGTGAACAAACTGGTAAATTAGAGATGCTTCTTAATAAAGTCGCGGAATATTATGAACAAGAAACTGATATTAAGATTAAAACCATTTCTAGTTTAATTGAACCAGTCACTATTGTCATCATTGGTGTCGGCGTTGCCTTTATTCTGTATTCCATTTTGTATCCGATATATTCATTGACTTCCGTTATTAAGTAATTTTCAATTTAAAATTTTCAATTTAAAATCAATTTTAAATGACAGAATTTTCAAATAATTATGACTTAGAAGAATTAACTTTAATCTTTGGTAAGATTGGTTCCAGTTTGAAAATTAAAAATTAGAATTTGAATTGAAATTTTAAATTTGAAATTTAAAATTGAATTAACTTCGTTAATTTGGATGTTTAGCTTCCTTGGTCGATCTAAACAAAAGAAATAATCATTTAAAAAAGGAGAATTTTATGACAAGAACAAAAAAAGGCTTGCCCGTAGCGAAGCGGATGGGTTTTACTTTAATCGAGCTTTTGGTCGTCATTGCCATTATCGGTATTTTGGCGGCCATGATCTTGGTAGCATTAAGTAGCGCCAGACAAAAAGCGAAAATATCTTCTGGGAAAGGTTCAATTTCAAGCATTTCAGCTGCTTTAGCTATTTGTCGAGATTCAGCCAATGGGGCTGGTTCATCAGTCAACACCCCAACCAACGTTCCAGTAGGTATTGGAGGAAACTTAATTTGTGCTGGTGAAACACCAGTGTATCCGAGTCTAGTTTCTTCTGGTTGGGCTTGGGGAGCCGTCACAAATCCAACTGCTGACAATGTTTCCGTTGCTGCGACATGTGATGCAGCAACTTGTGGAGCAGCTCAGACTGCTGCTTGTAGCACAAGTGGATGTACCTTTACCCCATAATCCAAACAGATCACCACTAGATGTTTTTCGGATATTCCGTGACAAAGCAGACTTGGCATATGCCTTGCTTTGTCAGTAGACCCCGTAGAAACATAGATACTCATCGATATTTCAGAGGTAATTCAAAAAAGAACAGCCCTTTAGGAATCGTAAAAAAAATTCCAAAAAGGACTGTTCTTTTGTATTTATTGCTATTCCTAACCATTTTCACCCCATTTCGTAAATGGGGGCAAGTTGGTTAGATTATTCCATGATTAATTTTTTTATCTTAGCTAATTCTCTTTGATAGGAAATTTGATCATTAACAAATTTACGATATAGAGATGGTTTAATCTCCAAAATATTATTAAACTGACAAATTACTGCGGCATCAGTAATTTCTGAAAGATATTCTTTGTACGATGAAAATCTCCAATCTTCAGGTTTATTAACTAAATGAGCGGTTGTGGCATTAAGATGAATGTATCTTATTAAGTGCTGTAATTGATCATCACTTTCAACCAAGACACTTTTAAATCTGCTTTCCCACAAAGGACCTTTCCTTTTGCGTAAGGTATTAAAATAACGCGTATAGCTGATCAAAATATCTTTCATATATTTTGAAATTCCATTTTCTTCTAATTGTTTAATAACCAGATGGATATGTGTAGGCATAAAACAATAAGCAATGATTTGCACTAAGTTAGTCTTATCCTTTGCGATAATATTACAGGCATTAATCAAACCTTCTTTTTGGACTAGTTTAAGATCTAAAAAATCAGAAAATTTCACATCATTTTCTACTTTAAAATACTTAATTAATTGCCGCATTCTTTCAAAATCACTGTCATTATTAAACACTCTATAATCGGCAATGCTTCTAGTAAATATATGGTAAACCTCTCCATCTGCCAAAACGTTTTTTCTCATAACACTTTTACTATAGCATACTTTAACCATTTTCACCCCATTTACGAAATGGGGGTAAATTGGTTAGGTCTTAATTTAGCTTGCATCGTCTAATATATACGCATATACTAATAATAGATAGTCTAATCTCGTTTGGAGGGGTATTGGATATTTTTCAAGCAATTATCTTAATTCTAGTGGTGCTCTTTGGCCTTTCCGTCGGCTCATTTTTAAATGTCGTTATTTTACGGTTTGACGATATTGAAAGCGTCATTAAAACTCGCTCTCACTGTCCAAAATGTAAGAAAAATCTACCCTGGTATGATTTAGTGCCATTTTTCTCTTATATTATTTTAGCCGGTCGTTGTCGCCATTGCAAAAAATATATTTCTGTCCAATATCCGATTGTCGAGGCACTCATCGCTTTAATTTTTATTTTAATCTATGGGCAATATGGTATAACAATTAATTCTCTTTTCTTGGCAATTATTTCTTCTCTCTTAATCGTGGTGGCTGTCTATGACTGGCTTCACTCAGAAATACCCGATATTCTTATCTATTCGGCAGCGGTTTTTGCTTTGGGTTTTATCACTTATTCTTTATGGCAAACCCAAACTTTATTAAATATTGATGCTTGGCTTTCATATACTTACGGTTTAATGATTGGTTTTGGTTTCTTTGGCTTTTTGGTAATTGTCTCTCATCAAAAATGGATGGGGTGGGGCGATGTTTTACTAGCAACTTTAATGGGTTTAATTTTAGGTTATCCGAATGTGATTGTGGCCTTATTTTTAGCTTTTCTTTTAGGGTCTTTGTTTAGTTTAGTTTTGATGGCTACTAAGAAGAAAACAATGAAAGATGCTATTCCTTTTGGGCCATTTCTGGTAGCCGCTACCTTTATTGCTTTTTTCTGGGGAACAAATTTGATCAATATATACTTTTTAAGATTAGGGTTATGATATAATTTTCAATTTCAAATTTAAAATTAGAATTTCGAATTTGAATTGAAATTTAAGATTCAAAATTTAAAATTATGAAAAAAGGTTTTACTTTAATTGAATTAATGGTTGTCATTGGCATAGTGATATTAATTACTATTGGTTCGATTGCGGGTATTGCTGCCTCACGAAACCGACGACAAGTTAAAACCACAGCTGAAAAGTTGAAGTATGTTATTGCCGAAGCAATCTCCGAAGCACGTTCGCCCAATGATAGTGTTTTTGGTTTGGAAAAAATTGAAGTTTATATTTATCCTTATAATTCGATTACAACTGCGATGCAAAATCAAATTAAAGTTTATAATTGTTTTAATTCTGCATGTACTAGCAAAGTGGAGGATACTAAATTATCTTTTAAAGCGTCTAAAGGAACATATATTGATGCTACCAATCAACCATCTGGTGGCAATATGAATAAAAATGGTACAGATTATTATTTTAGAATTAGTGCCAAAGGTAGTAGTATTGGACAAATTGTTGATTGCCAAACTTGTCAGGCTTCGCCCCCAACTTTTGATTCAGTATTTTTAAAAGTGATGGCATCTGACGGTGGTGGTGATATCTACGATGTTAAAACATACATAAATAGTGGGTTAGTTGTGATTGTAAAGGAATAATATGAGTTATCGAATTAAAAATTTAAAATTGAAAATTAAAAAACGAGGCTTTACACTTATTGAAATGATGATTGCGGTTTTTGTTTTTATGATTTTATTTTTGATTGCCGCTTCTTTTGTCAATTTGGCTGCTGGCTCCACAAAATCTAATCGGACAAAACTCTTAACATCTGATTTAAGAAATGCATTAGATGTAATTTCCCAAAAAATGAATAATGCTAATGGTCGTGCTTTAGACATTTATGGTTTTAAGGTGAATAATAATAATATATTAGGGATAGCCTCAAGTGATGGTTCTTGCACTTTTTTTGGTAAAAATAATAACAACACACCAGCAGATATAAAGGATGATTTTATTGCGATGAAATATTTAAATTCATGTAATGGTTGGCCAGTTCAGACGGATCTTGATCAAAAGCTCACCGATCCTAAAAATATAACAGTTACAAATGTAAGTTTTACTTTGACAGATCCAATTATTAGTAATAGTCCTACAAAATCCCCGTATCTAAAAGTTGTTATTGAAGCGCAAGATGCTGATGCGAAATACGAAAACGATAATAAAATTAAGTTAGAAACTTCTTACACAATGGATTATTTGACAATTAAAAAATTCAAAACAGGTGCATAATTTTTAAAAATGAATAAGAAATAT
>JAMCZU010000022.1 GCA_023485405.1 Patescibacteria group bacterium | reverse complement strand
TTTCCGGTATAAAGATAACTGCTCCAACTTTACCCTTTTTCAATAAATTTTTGGCGTCATCAAGATTACCATCATCTTGAATTTTAAAAAGTTTGCTCTCATCTAATGCTTTTCTAAAATTTTGACTTAGTGATGTTTGAGCTTTATCCACCAACACAATTGTGCCAGTCGTTGTACTGCCTTTGCCAAAGAAAAAACCAAAGATAAAAGTGAACATCAAAGGAAACATCATTGACCAAAAAAGAAGCTCTCTGTCACGAGTCAAAATTTTTAGATGAGAAAGAAAAAGTTTAAACATTTTATTTATTCCTCAATATTTTTGCCAGTCAGTTCTATAAATAAATCTTCCAAAGTCGCCCGACCAACTGTCAGACTTTCCGGCTCAACTTTTTGAACAAGACGTAAAGCATTATTTAAATTTTCTTGGGTTTTAAGTTTCATTTCGTAATGGTTACTTTTACCCAAAATATTTTCAATCTCACCTAAATTTTTAAGATCGTTTAAACAATTTTGATCTATTTGAGCATAAAAATTAAGTTTAAATGGTCTTTGAGCTCTTTCAATCAATTTATGAGTATTACCAATAGCAATAACTTTGCCTTCTTCCATAATCGCCACCCGATCGCAAAGAATCTCCGCTTCTTCCATATAATGCGTGGTCAGCACGATGGTTTTACCTTGTTTTTTAATTTCAGAAATAATATCCCAAGTATGTCGCCGGGCCAAAGGATCAAGACCGGTTGTTGGCTCGTCTAAAAAAACAATTTGAGGGTCATTAATCAGACTGGCCACAATTGAAAATCTTTGTTTTTGACCACCTGACAAATTACCAACATACGATTTGGCTTTGTCTTCAAGCCCGACCATTTTCAAAAGTTCCAAAGAGTCAAGATGATGAGAATAAAAACTGCCAAATAAATCCAGGATTTCCTTCAAAGTTAAAAAATTAAAATAGGCTGAAGATTGAAGTTGGACACCAATTTTTTCTTTAATACTATTAATACCTTCTTTAAAATTATGATTTAAAACAATAATTTCACCCGAAGTGGGTTTTCTTAAGCCTTCGATCATTTCTAAAGTAGTGGTTTTACCAGCACCGTTTTCACCTAAAAGCCCAAAAACTTCATTCTTTTGAACTTCAAAAGAAATACCGCTAACAGCTGTTAGCTTATCATATTTTTTGGTTAAATTTTTAATTTCAATTGCATTATTCATTTTTAAAAATTAAAAAAGCTTTGATTTTAAATCTAGTTTTTTATTGTATCAAATTGTCTCAATTTTTTAAAGAGTCCTGCAAGTTTCTACCCGCAACAAAATGCGGTACTACTCTTTCTGGAATATCATGCTGTTTTTGAGTTTTGGGGTTTAAAAAAGTCAGCGCTTTTCTTTTTCTAAGCGTAAAAGTGCCAAAACCCAAAATAGTTACTTTCTCACCTTTAACCAAGCCTTCTTTAATTGAGGAAATAAAAGCATCTAAAATTTTTGTGGCTTCGTCTTCAGTAATTTGTGCCTTCTGGGCCACTTGAGTAATTAATTCTTCTTTTTCCATATATTTGTATTATAATATATATAGTAGTAAAGTTGCAAAAATATCATTTATTTAGAAGGAAAAATGACCACAGAAGCAAAAGTTCGACCATGGCTCTTAATTGTATTAGGAGTGGTAATCATTATTGGAATCGGTTTTTTTGCCTGGTGGAAAATGTCAGGAAGTAAAACAACAACTCCTACCATTAGCCCAACACCAACAAAGTCAGTTGCTCTTTCACCATCGACGGGGACAACCACCAGCCCAACGGCAGGAAAAACTGCAACACCGACACCAACACCATCTTCAACTATTACACCCAACTTTCCAGTACCTGCTGGTTGGAAATTGACAACAGGTCAGTTTTCAGAACCACAGCCACATAATCTACCAAGAGTAATAACCTATTTTACATTTTACGCAAAAGACACTTGGGTCTGTAGCGCTTCTAGTGATTTCGATTACATTTGTTCAGAAGGAGATAACCGATTATTTACTCTTGGCAATACAGGATCTGGTATAAATATGGAAACATTTCCAAGCGCCCAAATTATTGAAGTTACCACTAAAGATATAGCGGGTAATAGATACCCTCTTTTAATTGCCTCGTCACCCACCAGACCAGATTTACTGGGATCTTTAGATATCACTAACAATGCTGATATTCAATTAGTCAAAAATAGTTTAGAACAAAAATAAAATATATCGCTTTTAGCCTTCACTCTTGACAAATGCCTTACAATCAGGTATACTATTTTAGTTGCCTTGGAATAGACTGGGTTTTCTCAAGCAATCGTGTTTGAGGCAAGCCAAATCTATTTACACAAGGAGTGTGTACATTGAAAAAAGTAGTTTTCTTCTCGGTTATTCTGGTAGTTATCTTATCACTTCTGACGACAAGTATCGTCAGCGCCGCTAGCAACTACAAGGTGGTTGCTATTCCCTTGAATTCGGCATTCACTCTCAACAACTGGGGCGCCGTTGGTGGCTACATACGTACCTATGTTGATAGTTACGAGACCCTTGGTTATAACACTGACTTTGACACCGCCTCGATCTGGCAGAACGGCAACTTAATAGAGCTACCATTCTCCGGCTTTGTTCGTCGCTTGAATGATGCTGGCATGGCCGAAATCTATGACGACACTAACAAAGTGCTCGTACTCTATAACACGAACGATGGTAGCAAGGTCACTATTGATAAAAACATCTTCACGTCTATAGAGAAGTTAAACAATATCGGTCAAATCGTTGGCTCGTACGCTACTGACACTTCAGCTAAAGCCGTCGTTTGGACACCAACCTACACAATGAGCCTGGAGGTTGGCAATAGATGCGAGTTTACGGGGATTAATAACCTCGGTCATGCAATCGGTGATGTCGTTAGCGTGTCAGCACTAAACGAATGGAACAAAAAGCCATTTCTCTGGAAAAACGAGCTTTTTGAGCTTGAAGTCCCTACGTATGGTGGGACCGTTTCCGATATCAATGATAAGGATATAATGGTCGGCAGTTGTTTTGACGGTCAGTATAATCCGACATCATGGATGCCTGTCTGGTGGGATCATAATGGCAGCATTCGGAATCTCCCGAATCTCGGACTTCCGGGTGAAGCCGTCTTTATCAACAACAAAGACCAGATTATCGGTCAGTTAGACCGAAAATGGGTCATCTGGGATTCATGGACTGCAAATCCTGTCTTCCTTAAAGACATTGGCGATTACAGAATTGACAACGTCGAAGACTTCAACGATGTTGGCATGATCCTCGCCCTTGGTTGGCAGAATGGTCACTATGGACCTCTTCTTCTTACCCCAACCGTCCCCGAGCCTGGTTCGTTCCTCGCGCTCGCCACTGGCCTCATCGGCCTCACTGGCTTCGGCCTACGCCGTCGCCGATAAATCACACGTTTCATATCATATCAGTCCCCCGCGAATTTCGATTCCCGGGGGCTTTTTTTATTTTGGAGTAAACAAGAGTTCATTTTGACGGAGAAAACTTTCCATCACATTTTTGAGCGTCGGGACTCGAAGTTGGCTTTTATACTCCGAAAGCGCTTTTTCTTTTAGATCAAGAGTCTCTTTATCTAAAGAAACTTTTAAAACTCCGTCGGAAATAGTAATTAATTTTGCCGGCGGTACGAGCATTCGATCAGAGTGCAAACCCTTAGGACTAGGAAAATGACGAAAATGAATTAAATAATAATAAATTGTAGGTTTTTGCCCGTCAATTGGCGGATCAATTTTATCAACTGCTTTTTGGACAAAAATGCCTGTGGCCGCGTGATCTGAATGAATATCAAATTGACTAGTCGTTATCACGATTTGCGGCTGATATTTTTTTAAGATTCCCAAAAGATCATTTTCTAAATTTCCGCCAGTATAAACAACATTTTGATGATAAGAATTATTGTACGGCGAGGAAGATTGTTTGGTATAAGGCGATTGATAAGGCACATTAAAATTTGAGAACAAAAGTTCTTTTAGACCACCGTCCGGATAGCCTAAAAATAAAATATTTTCATCTTTGACGCCCAAAATTTCCAACGCCTTTTTCGATTCTTCCTGCCGAGTATAGCCTGACTGGATGTAGTTGTTAGCATTAGGATAGATTTTTCTGAATTCTTCGATTGAAGAAAAACGATGACCATCACCATTAGTCATTAGCACCACGACAACATCAGCACCATTTTTAACTGATTTGGCAATATAACCACCCACACCTAAAGTTTCATCATCGCAGTGCGGCGCAAAAACAATTACTTTTTCGCCTTTTGCTGGAATTTTAGCCTCTGACAGTAGTGGCACCGCAAATTCTGGCAAATTCTGATAATGACGGAAGTAAAGAAAAGTGCCTAAAAATATAAGTAACGCACCAGCAATGGTTAAAAGAACTAATTTTCTAATCATTTTTTTGTTAATCTTAGATAATTTTTTTCAAATAGATTATGAGTCGTATCCACCAAATGAGATTCAAGTTTCTCTAAAGAACTTTCACCCATTTTTTGGGCTTTGCCAGTATTTTCTAAAATTTGATTGATTTTTTTAGCCAAATCAAGTTCGTCAGATGGCTTAAAAAGAAAGCCGTTGACACCATCTTTGACCAATTCAGGCAAAGCACCGGCATTGGCTAAAACCACTGGTAGGCCGGTCGCTTGAGCCTCCAGTACCACAATGCTTTGTGTTTCCGACGGACAAGGATTAATAAAAACTTGCGACATTTGATAAATCCGAGGCAAAATCTCATTGTCATGAGGAATAAAACCAATGAAAGTCACGTTTTTAGAAACTTGAGACTTTTTAACCATTTGCTCTAGAGTTGTTTTAATTTTTCCTTCACCGACAATCACAAAATGAGCTTCAACTTCTTTTAAAACATAAGGGATCGCTTTAATTAGAGTTTTTAGATCTTTATCCACATCTAACCGACCGACAAACAGAACTAAGGGCAAATTTTCGGGTATTTTAAATTTTCTTCTAACATAGAGTGTGTCGCCGTAAAAAGGCATAAAACGTGAAAGATCCACACCATTGGAAATAACTTCCACCCTGGTTTTTAAATTAGCTTTCAAGAAATTTGCCGCTACCGTTTTAGTCGGACAAGTCAGTAGGTCGGCACGATTATAAAACCAACCAAGATAAGTCCGAAGAACTTTTAAAAATAAAGGATGGATAATTTTAAGCGACGGCAAGTACGAAATCGTATATTCTAAAGAAAAATGGTTAGTTACCACCACTGGGATTTTCATTTTTCGCGCTTTTCGCAAGCTGGCCAAAGAAATTAAAGCCGGATCTTGAAGATGAATAATATCGGGCATAACTGCTTGAATGATTTGACCAACTCTTCTAAACGGCCAACGCGAAATATAATAACCTTTTCGCCAAGGATTAGTTTTTGAAGCTAGACGAAAAATTTTGATGCCGTCAACTTTTTCCTCATAAGCAATCATTTTTGGCGACGGCGCAATCACAAAAACCTCATGGCCCGAGGCAACCATTTTACGAGCTAAATTATGAGCAAAAACAGCCACGCCCGAAATATTCGGATAATAACTTTCCGTTGCAATTAAAATTTTCATTTATTTATTTCCTTTTCTTAAACTAAAAAACGAATACAAGCCAACTGGAATCCAGACCCAAAAAGAAAAAAAGCGAAAGACTAAAATTGACATTAGAGCTACTGTACTTGGTGTACCTAAACCAGTCAAGATCAAAGCTAATGTTCCTTCAGTTACTCCTAAGCCACCCGGGATAAAAGAGGCCATGCCAGCTAAAGCGCTAACATTATAACCAAGTAGGAGTCCACCGAAACGAATCACGTAGTTAAAACTCAAGAAGACAAAGAATAAACAAAAGATATCACCTAACCAATAAACTAAACCAGCTAAAACAGCTAAAACAAAAGTCCTCTTTTTTTGACCAAATAAGCCCAAGCCGGCATAAATATCTTCAAAAATCTCAGTGGATCTTTCGGGTTTAAGAATGGGCTGCTTAAATTTCCTCAAAAAGAAATTTGTTGGAACAAGAAATTTCTGCCAAACTTTTCTAAATTTTTCCTTATGTTCATAAAGATAAACCAAATAAATAAAACCACCAAAAACTAACAAAAAGATAGTAATGATTAACAACTTGGCACTGATTGATACTTCCTGTAAAGTTGGCACTAAAATTAAAGCCACCAGAAAAAGACTAAAAAAGGCAATATAAGTAATAATAATTCTTAAAATGAGCATCAAAAGAATAGAACCAGCTTCCACCTTTCTCTTTCTCAAGAAATAATAATCAATTGCTCCTTCACCGAAAGACCCAACCGGAAAAAAATGAATCGCAAAAGCAGCAATTGAGCCAATTTTGAATCTGTCCCAAAAAGAAACCCGATAACCCAAACGAGAAAGAATAATACCCAAAAGCCAAGCCGCTCCAACATAACTTATAAATTCAAAAAATACTGCTACGGCTAAATAAAATTTATTAACTTTAAAAATTAACTTTGCTGCTTCTTGAGCATCAATCAGTTTTGGAATTAAAAAATAGATCCCAATAATAAAAAGAACAAGGATTATTATGGTCTTAAAATTAAGTTTTATCTCTAAATTTTGGTTAAGATTGGTATTTTGATTCACTTATTTTTTTGATCTCTGGCCATTCTTCGATTAAAACTGATAAAACCGCCGCGATTGGAACAGCGATCATCATTCCTAATATTCCCATTAGTTTCGCCCCAGAAAGAAGCGAAAGAATGATTATCACCGGCGAAAGCCCGACTGCTTTACCCATAATTTTGGGTGCCAAAAATTGTCCTTCTAGTTGCTGAATAATAACAAAAGCAATTAAAACAAATAACGCTTTCCAGGGAGAAATTGCTAAAGCGACCAAAACAGCTGGTATTAAACCTAACCACGGTCCAATATATGGGATAAGCTCGGTTAAACCTCCCCAAACAGCTAAAGTTAAAGCGTACGGAACACCTAAAGAAAATAAAGCAATACCGTCAAGCACGCCAATAGTTAGCATCAACAAAAAATATCCTCGGAGCCAACTACCCATTTTAAGACTAATTTTCCGCGCAATTTCAAAACTCTTTTCTTTATGTTCCAAAGGAATTGTTTGGCGAAGGAAATTTTTTAAGGAATTTTCTTCCAAAAGCATATAAAAAGACAAAACAAGAATTGTAACTAAATAAATCACTCCCCCAATAAAACTGATGGTTGTTGAATAAACACCAGAACTTAAACCACTTAGTTTAGAAGAAAAATTAAAGATATTTTCTTGATAATTTGGCAAAGTGTTTTTAACACTTTCGTAAAAAGGACCAAGCTTATTAACATAATAAGGTAAGTTAATCGCCAACTGTTTAATTTGCTCAATGATTGGCGGGGCGATTAAAAAACCAATCGCGGTTATTATTCCCACAAAAATAACCGACAAAAGAATCACTGCCAAAAGTCGAGGGATATATTTTGACATTCTATCAACTAAAGGTCCCATGGCCGCCACAATCACCAAAACAATAAAAAATAAAACAACGATTTCACGCAGAGAATAAATCAGCCAAACTAACAAAATTCCAACCGCTACTTTTAAAATGGTTAAGGTTGAAATATCGAATTTAAGACGGTTTTCCATAAATCACCTCTTTTTTAAATATTACCATATTTTTAAAACAAAGATAATGGTGTCCCCGGTAGGAATTGCACCTACGACGCCCACCTTAGGACGGTGGCGCTCTGTCTGCTGAGCTACGGGGACTTATCTCATATAGATTTTAGCACATTTGTAAGATATAATAAATACAGTTCGGGGTGTAGCGCAGCTTGGTAGCGCGCATCGTTCGGGACGATGAGGTCGGAAGTTCGAATCTTCTCACCCCGATTTACACCAAATAAAAGGAGTACAATGAAAAAAGAATTTAACTCGCAAGAAGCAAAAAGAATCGGTGATCAAATTGGCGTTGATTGGTCAAAATTTGATATTGAACAATTTCGAATGGGTCTTGACGTTGAATTAGAACACGGTTTAGTTGACGCCCAAACCAATGTTACCGATGATGATCCAATTATGACCGGCAAAATTGCTTTAGCTCATCTTAAAGAAATCTCAGACTATTATACTCGTTTAGAACAAATGGAAGAAGAAGCCGAAAAAAATTAAATGCTCTGAGCTTTAATCGAAGAAGCACCAGCCTTAAGCTCAATTTCAATTTTTTTGATTGTATTTTGATAGTCCTTACTTTGATAAATATTATCGGAGATTTTTGTATAGTCTTTAAAATCTTTACTTGATAAACCGGTATTTGTATTTATTTGCACACCAACACTGTTTGGTGTTTTAATCTCAACACTCGAAGCACCAGCATCAATTTTAACAAGAGTCTTATCTTCAATTTTTTCACCCAGCGCTAATTTAATGGCTGAGGCCCCTGCTTTTATTTCCAATTTCGAAATAACCACATTAGAAAAGTTCAAATCCATACTCGATGCACCCGCATCAATGTTTAATTCAATTGGGATATTATTGGTTAAGGCTAAATCCAAAGTATTTTTTGTACCCCAATTTGCACCCCAAAAAGAAGAATTAAATCGATCGGTTGAAATGTCCAAGATCACCACATCATTTACAGTACTTGTCGAAATTTTTGGTTCAAGAAAATTAGATTGCATTCTACCAGATACCAATTTATCAGAATCACCCTTAAGATTGAGACTAACTGCTCCGGTTTTAAGATTAATTTGAACTTTTTTCGCCGTTGAAGGTAAGTCAACATTAATAGCTGAGGTTTTAATCTCGGTGTTTTTAACACTTTGCGGCATAATATTTAGGCCTCGAATCACCGCCTCATAAATAAAGAGGAAGGAAAATATAAAAACAGACAAAATAATAACCCAGCCAAACCGCCAAGGACGAAAAATTAAAGAAACGCCAAAAAGAATTAAAATGATTGGCCAAAAATTAACTAATTGATTAACTTGGCTCGAGGACAACAAATTAAAATTTATTGAAAGTATTATTAAACCAATAGCAATAATTAAAAGTCCCCAAAACCATTTCATTTTACCTCCTTTTTTGTTCCACCAAAAAGAATAATGATTCCAATTAAAATAAGAATCAATGGCCAGAACCGACCAAAACTAAACCAGGTAAAAATATTTTGAAAAAGAAAAATCAAACCTAATAATAGAACAATTAGGCCAAAAATTTGACTACCGCGATTTCTGTCTTCGCGTGAATGAAAATTGGTCCTAATTTCAGACGCAACTTGCTGAACCTTGTCTTTAACTTCTTTTTTAATTTCATCACCAGATTTTTGAGCTGATTTTTTGGTTCCATTTTCCTCAGGAATTAAAAATATACAGACAAGATAAATGATGATTCCGGCACCACCCCAAATCGTTAAGACGATAAAAACCAAACGAACCAGCACTGGATCAATGTTGAAATAAGACGCAAGACCCATACAAACACCAAATAAGATTCTCCCCTCTTGAGGTCGAACTAATTTTTTTTCCATTTTTTCTCCCTCGCCCACCTTCTTGGTTTTATATTTTATTTAGCAAACTCAATCGCACGGGTTTCGCGAATCACATTAACCTTAATCGTGCCTGGATATTGTAGATCTTCTTCAATTTTTTTAGCAATGTCTTTGGAAAGTTTAATGGCCGTTAAATCGTCAATTTCTTCCGGTTTCACAATAATTCTGACTTCTCTACCCGCCTGAATGGCATAGGTTTTTTCAACCCCTGGAAAGGAATTGGCAATATTTTCCAATTCTTCTAAACGTTTCACATAATTTTCAAAAGTTTCGCGTCTAGCACCCGGACGAGAAGAAGAAATGGCATCAGCGGCTTTAACAATAATTCCTTCGACACTTTTAATTTCAATATCGTCATGATGAGAAGCAATGGCGTCGCAGATACTTTCCGAAAGACCATATTTTTTACAAATATCCACACTAATATGGTGATGGGCTCCCGGAATATCGTGGTCAACCGCTTTACCAATATCATGCAATAATGAAGCTTTTTTAGCCAAATTCACATCAGCCCCAAGTTCAGAAGCCAGCATTTGAGCCACTTGAGCTGACTCAATTGAATGCTGCAAAACATTTTGACCATATGAAGTTCGAAATTTGAGGCGACCCAAAATTTTTAATAAATCCGGATGCAGCCCAGCCACTCCGACTTCGTAAGCGGCGGCTTCGCCCGCTTCTTTAATTTCTTGACCAATTTCATCTTTGGCTTTTTGAACTACTTCTTCAATCCTGGTTGGATGAATTCGTCCATCGGCAATTAATTTCTCCAAAGCAACTTTTGCCACATGACGACGGATTGGATCAAAGGCAGAAATCACCACAGTGTCCGGCGTATCATCAATAATTAAATCTGTGCCTGTTTCTTTCTCAAAAATTTGAATATTACGACCTTCGCGACCAATAATTCTACCCTTCATTTCGTCGCTAGGTAAACTGACGGCCGTGGTAGTAGTTTCAACCGTGTGTTCGGAAGCAAGCCTTTGAATCACGGTTGATAATATTTCTCTGGCTACTGTTTGCGCTTCTTCTTTAGCAATCTCTTTTTGTTCTTTGATTTTTCTAATTAAATCTTCTTTGTATTCTTTTTCGATTTGCGATAAAAGAATTTTCAAAGCTTCGTCTTTATTGAGTTTGGTAATTTTTTGTAACGCTTCATTTTGCTTATCTTTAATCCCAGCAATTTCTCTTTTAATATTTTCAATTTCTTTTTCTTTACTTAAAATATTATTTTTTTCGACTTCAAGTGATTCTAAACGTTTATCAAACATCTCTTCGCGACGACGAAGATTTTTTTCGAGTTCTTGTAAATCTTTCCGGGCTCTTTCTTCTTCTTTGGCTGCCCCTTCTTTGATCTTTAAGGCTTCATCTTTAGCTTTGAGGAGTATCTCCTTTTGTTTTTGTTCCTGAAGGTCGTGTTTTTTTCGAGCAATAAAAATTCGCAAAACATAGCCAACCGTCACTCCCCCTACTGCCGCGGCGGCTAGATAAATAATTAAATTGTACATTGTATTTCTCCATAAAAATATTAAATTCCATTACTGTTATTGTAGTCAAAAATGATGCAAAAGTCAATTTTTTTGGAAAATAAGCATTGTTTTTTGGCCAGTTTCAATATTATCAGCACTGCCTACCCAATCATGAATCGCGTTGTATAAAATTTTCTCATTATATTGATAATGATTACCATTTCTTGTCCCCACATCTTGAACAATCATTGTATTGCCGCTAAAACCAATCACTACCACCATATGATAAACGGGACCGGGACTACGAAAGTTAGGATTACCTAAGAGCCGTCCGGCCGTCGGCACAATTACCGGATGCCCAGCAGAGACTTCTTTTTTAATATCATCAATTGTAATATTATTTTTAATTTCAAAATTCGAGAGACCGTAAAAACTTTTGGCTAAATTACTTGTTTTTTCAATCGTTAAATCTTTATGCCCGCCCCAATTTTCTATTTCCCACTGGACCATTTTTTGAATTTGATTTTCCATTTCATCAGCATTAAGCATTTTGCCATTTATATAATAGTACGTCAAAATTAAAGATGCTTCTTCGCAAGCCTCGTCATGAAGCTGATCCCAATTGGCAAAAGGCGCTTGCGATTGAAACGGAAAATTTTCAATCAAATAAGAATTGGGGATTTGAGGCTCAGTTGTTGGCAAAGTAGTTGGACTAAAAACTATATTAGTCGGCTGATCAGTGATTAACGGTGATGGTTCTAATGTAGGGGTTATTTGATTATTGACACCACCCGAAGAATATTTAAGATTAACACAAAAACCAATTGCTAAAACTATCGCTAATGAAAAAATTAAAATATATAATTTTTTGTTCATATTTAAAGTGTAGCATATTTTACTTAACCGACACAGTCTAGACATTAAGCTGATTTTTTGGTATGATTGATCTGTATTTAAGGCGCGGTCGTCTAGAGGCCTAGGATACCTGGTTTTCATCCAGGAGACTCACGGGTTCGAATCCCGTCCGCGCTGTTTTTTTGAGAAATAACCCGTAATATCGGGTTATTTTTTAAATAGTAAAATTAGTCCAACAATTAATAATATTATTCCTATCAAAGGTAGCACATAAACGGCCATCATCGCAGTGTCACAATAACCTCCGCTACACTTTGATGACTGATATCCACCATAAAATGACAATAGTGCAATAATAACAAAGACAATACCGATTGTTTTTGAGCATGAAACATTTTGATTCATAATTCCTCCTACTTATATTATACTTCTAAAATTAAATAATTTCGAATATTGTCCACGATGCCCTGCCAATACCACCAATTTGGTGGTATTTCAGACACAAAAACAGGTTTAAGGTATTAAAAAAGTTAATATTTTAGACCTGTTTTTTAGTTGTGTTTTGATTGCATAACTGGTAAATTAAAAATAGTTAAATCCAAAAAGGAGCTGATTATGCCAATCGAATCAGGATTACCAGATGAGAAATCGGGCAGCGATTCTATAGATAGAAACGAAAAAAATGACCATGATTCTCTTTTAAGTGAGCTTGGATTTGATCAGAATTTTGATTTTTCAGACAGAGTGGATACTGAAGATGCCACAATTTTCTATACCAAACTAATAAATCTTGGTAGCTTAAAAAGTACGGGGAATGAGATGAGTCTACGGGTCGCAGAATTAAGCGACAGATCCAACCCGTCAAAAGGAGAGTGTAGATTTATTGGGTTATTCCTGAATGAAAATAAAAATGATGAGACTAACCCTCTTGGCTATTTGACTTTTGGCTTTGATGATAAACAAACCGCTACAGCGAATACTTTTACCTTTGCAAGAAAATCAGCCGTGAATCTGAGAGCTAATCTACCTTCAGATTTACAAGAATCAATGACTAAAAATATTGATTTAATGTCGGCTTTTGAGGTAAGCGCCGACTATCGTGGGGAAGGTTTAGGTGCAATATTGTATTTACTTGGCGTTGCCTATCTTGAGAAAAGAGAGATAAAAGAATTAAAGATTTTAACTGGAGCCGCTTCAATGACTTCATTGGACAAAGGAACTTTTTACAGCCACTATGGCGCAGAAATGAAAAACGATTCGCGATATGGCGCTGTTGAATCAATGCCTACCGATAGAATCCATGATTATAAAGATAAAATAAAAGAGATTTTACAGTCAGGATTTACTAATTTACCCACCGAATCTCCAGATAAAAATCAAAGTTAACTTCTAATAAACATTGGCGAATTTAAGTTTGGCATTTCCTTTTTAAATTCTCCGAGAGCCGTGCGAACATCGACTACGAGCCGCTGTTTTCACTTTAAAAAATTGATGATTTTGTTATATAATATAAATAGTCTCATCGAATTTTTAAATTGGGCTAACACTTTTTACTAAGGGTTTTTTATATCTATCTTGTCCGTGGACAAGATATGCGATCACCCACTTGGTTTCTAAGACCAATTTAACTATTTCGATGGGACCTTTTATAAAATATGATTGAGATCTTACTCAGCCGGGGTAGTGCCTTGATAAGGACTGCCAGATTTCACCGGAGATGGTTCTGAAATTGAGATCTTGGCATAATCAATTGTTGCTTCTGATGAACTGCCATTTTTACCAACTGTACTCATTTTTCTGAGTTGATAATCTTTATTATCAAAATAAATGTATTGAGTTGAATCAGTAATATTAGGATCAATTTCTTGATATTTAAAACAAGTTAAATTACCACAGGCATCTGTACCAATCTTTTGATAGGTTGTTTGATCGGATTCATTGAAATTTGGCTGATCTTGTTCACTTGGAGAAGCAGTTTCAGTCGGTTTGGCCGTCATTTTCCACCACTGGTTATCATTAAAATCTTTAGTGTAAGTAGTATCTCCTATAGTGATAACATTATATACTTCTTTACCTCCTTGGCTTGAGATTATCTGTGTCTTGTCGTTAGCTAACTTAAAAACTGTCTGTGTTTGCACGCCCTCATTTACATCATTTGAGTTAATTGTGTAATATTTAATTTCCTTCCAACCATTAATAAATTTACATAAATCCGGATCATTGTATTTACAATTAGGATTAAGAGTAACTTTGGAAAGAATTCCGCCAGAAGTGTCACTTTTGACAAATTTGGTATAAGCAAAATACCCACCAACACCTAAGACAATGATAATAGCCAAAATGATGAGAATAGTTTTTTTCATCAAACCTCCTTATTTATGATAATAATTATTGACACGGAAGTTCAGTATTACGAATTGTAGATCAGTAATTCTTCTTCACTTTTAGCGTAAAGGTTAATTAATTCGTCTTCTGATAAATTATTTTCTATATGTTCTCTTTTTTTAATTATGGCATATTTTTTAAAAAAAGAAAAACATTTTTGTTCTCTAAGCTAATTTTCAGCATTTTTTAATATTCTAGGTATATATAAGTTTTACTAAAAAATATATAATAATATAAAAAGAATAGGAGAAACAATTGGAAAACATAGCCAAGCAAAGCTTGTCGCGGAATTTTCCAGAAAGGAAAATATAATGGAAAATATAATTGAAGTTAAAAATTTAACTAAGAAATTTAAAAAATTTGTTGCCGTTAACGATGTCAGTTTTGAAATTCAAAAAGGCGAAATTTTTGGATTTTTAGGTCCTAACGGCGCCGGCAAATCAACCACTATTCGAATGCTAGTAACTTTACTTCGGCCAACCTCCGGCAGCGCAAAATTAGCAGGCTTTGATATTGAGCATGATCAAGATGAAGTTCGAAGACACATTGGTTTAGTCGCCGAAAAAATAATTCTTTATCCACACTTAACGGCTCGGGAAAATTTAAATTTCTTCGGCCGGCTTTTCCATTTAACTAATGTGCAAATTAAAGAACGATCACAAAAATGGATTGAAAGACTGCATATGACCGAATGGATGGACACTCAAGTCGGTGCTTTTTCAACTGGTATGAAACAAAGAATTAATATTGTCAGAGCGCTTTTGACTGAGCCGGATGTTTTGTTT
>JAMCZU010000015.1 GCA_023485405.1 Patescibacteria group bacterium | reverse complement strand
TTATCTTTTATCAAAACCGAGGCGGCGATCATTTTCATCGCCGCATTCTTTGCGCCCAAGACTTTAATCTCCCCCTCTAATTTTTGTTGACCCTCAATTATAAATTTTGCCATACTATATAAAATTATTTCCCTTCTATTGTATAATATAATTAATGAATAAGAAAGAAATAAAAACTAAAGCGACTTTGGGAATTTTTTGGTTTGTTTTAATTACTTCTTTTATAATTGTTGCTATTGGTATCCAACTTAAAGCAAATGGTTATAAAATCAACTGGAAAACTTTGAAATTAGTTCAAACCGGGATGATTTCACTCGATAGTGTTCCTGATAGTGCCCAAGTAAAAATTAATGGCAAAACTGATAGTCAAACTTTACCTCGAAAAATTAGAGATCTAGCGCCTGGTTATTACGATGTGATTATTTCTGCGCCTGGCTATCAACCGTGGCAAAAAACTATTTTAGTTCAGCCCGGTAAAGCCAGTCTCTATCAGTATATTGTTCTTTTTTTGGAAAAGCCGGAGGAAGCTGTCGTGCCAACCGGAATAACAAACGAAAACCTTAAGAATGATTTTCAAAGTCAAAGTCAAAATTTAAAAATTTCTAGTTCGGAAATATATTTCCAAGATAAATTAGTGACCCGTTCGAGTCAGAATATTGCCGGCGCGATCCTTTATCCAGACAATAATCATATCGTTTTTCAGCAAAATAATGAAATTAGAGCTGTTGACACAGATGGTTCCAATAACCTTTTACTTTTTAAATTAAGTGCGTCTACGTCCAGCTCTTTTATCCTTAAAAATAATGGTAAGACAATATACTATTTAGATCAAGATAAAATTTTAGGTAAAAATATTAATTAGTCTGTATTTGAGTGCTCGTCACAATTAGACGATTAAGATTGGTGCCCACTGGCACACAAGTCATTAAGGTTAAATTAAAATCTGGAGTTTGATCCAGAACCGAAAGCTCGTTTGGCGAGACAACTTTAGTATTACTCACCACATAGGTAAAAGTATTACCTTGATATTGAATATAAATTTTGTCGCCAGTTGAGAGTTTTTCTAGAAGAGAAAAAACGTCTTTATAAGGCGACACTACCCACGAGTAATATGACGAATGACCAGTAATAAAAATATTGCCTTTTTGACCGGGCAAAGCCGTGCCTTTAAAATGGACTACTCCTTCAAGAAGTTTATCGTTGACCTGGTCTTCGTTCACATTCCAAAGAATGGGAGCATTAACGCCAATTTTAGGAACAACTAGTTGCGCGGGGGCGGTGGGATCAGGGGTGGACATTGGGGTAGGGGCAGCGACGGCTTGTTGATAAGGTTTTTTTTGGAGCTGGACTTGCCAGAAATAACCAATATTTTTCGAAATAGCATTAAAATTAATCGCAATAAAAGTCAAAAGAAAAATACCGGCAAAAAGACCAGTAAACTTTAAAACTATTTTCCAAGGGAAAACTTTAGAGGGATTTTGAGGTTTGACTACGGGTGCTTTGCTGGGTTCAAATTCAATTTCAAAATTATCTTTTTGTTTTAGTTGTTCCGGTGGAAAAAGATTTCTGAGATCATTTTCATTAAAAAAATTATCGGCCAAAATGGCTCCTTAAGTACATTGTAACATATTGGTGCCGCGGGAGAGAGTCGAACTCTCATGAACTTGCGTTCACAGGTTTTTGAAACCTGCGTGTCTGCCATTCCACCACCGCGGCCTAACCTATTTATATCATAAAAACCCTTTAAATTCAACCGAAAAAGAGGTAAAATAAGCTTATGGGCCAGTAGTTCATCGGTAGAACGCTTCATTCGCATTGAAGAGGTAGAGGGTTCAATTCCCTCCTGGTCCACCAAATAATATTCCACCCCCGGGTGGAATTATTGGTTTTAAAAAACAGTTTCCAACTATTTACAAGAGGTTTGTCCCAGTTTATGATGAAGCTAAAGGACAAAGATGCCCGAAATTTTAACTCGACCGGAAATTGAGGAAGAAAATTTAGAATCAGTGGCTCAGGGTGCTGAAGAAGAAATTAACGATATTCTTTTAGGCAAAGATTTTTCAGTTTACAATCTGACGAAATTAAAGTATAAATTACTTGAAAATATTGAAAGTCACGATAACCTTGATCAAGAAGAAATCCAAGATGCTTTAAATAAAGTAATACCTCAAAATGAGAGTAAAAAAACTTTTTTGGTTGACGTCCAAGGCATTGTTGATATTGTAAATGACTTGGTTGATGATCCTCGCAGTTACCGATTAAAAAATCCATCAAAAATTCATTCTCTGATGGCTTTTTGTCACCGATTTAACAAAGAACAATAATCTGTTATATTTAAATTACCTTGCTAAAAGGAGGTACCAATTGGCCAGTGTTGATAATTTAAGCGAAATCCAAAAACTTGATCCCGACAACATTTTGAGAAATACCCAAGAATTTCCAGAACAATGTGAACGTTGTTGGGATGATTTCAAAAAATTTCCACTACCAACCGGTTTTATTCAAGCAAAAAGTGTTTTGCTCTGTGGCATGGGTGGTTCTGGTATTGGCGGCGCCATCTCTGCTAGTTTAGCGAAATTTGCTGAAATTCCCATTATGACTTCGGCTGATTACGATATTCCTGGTTTTGTCAGTAAAGATACGCTGGTAATTATTACTAGTTATTCTGGAAATACCGAAGAAACAGTCTCGTCCTATAAAAAAGCGGCCGAAAAAACTAATAAAATTATTGTCATCTCTACTGGTGGCAAAGTCGCTTCTTTGTCTACTAACTATCGTCATCCGCATTATAAAATTAATTATGGCAGCGAGCCGAGAGCCGCTTTGGGTTATACTTTAACCAGTATCTTGGCTATTTTTGCCAAACTAAATATTATTGAATTAAAAGATGATGATTTTCGCGAAGCGATTATTTTACTCAAAGGTTTGCAAAAGAAAATTGA
>JAMCZU010000006.1 GCA_023485405.1 Patescibacteria group bacterium | reverse complement strand
AGGCAATTGTTGCTAACTTAATTTTTCTAAAATCAATTAAATTAATCGATTTAGCAATAAAAACAAAGAGAAACGGAAAAATCGGCAAAATATGACGAATGCCTAAATCGGCTTTTGAAATCATTGCCAAAATCAAAAAAATAATTGGTGGAATAATTAGAAGATATTCATCGAAAATATTCTTAGCCCTGATTTTCGTAAACATTATAATTGTCAAAATTAATAAAATAAAAATCGGGATCGGTGTTTTGTAAAAAATAGTTACTGGAAAATAATACCACCAGCCAAAATTTGAATTTTGCCCCAAAAGAAATGAGCCGTGTCCACCAAGCGTGTGTCGTAAAACAAAAAAAATGCCTTTATAAAATTCGGCCATAAAATGTAAAGAAAAACCATAACTTGCCCAAACTACAATAAAAGAAATAATTAGAACCCCCAAATATCCTAAAATAATTTTGCCGTATTTTTCTTTTTCTTGAAATAATTTAATCACTGCCAAGACAAATAAAATAATAAATAAAATGATAGCAGTATATTTCGAAGCCATCGCTAAACCACTAAATAACCCCGTTAAAAAAAGATTTTGACAGTTTTTCTGTTTTAAAAATTGTCCCCAAAAATAAGTGGCAATAAAAATAAATAAAGTTAAACCCAAATCGGTATTAATCAAACGACCGTGAGCTAATATATTAGGAAAAAACAAAATCAAAAAAGATGCAAGAATGCCTGGCTTTTCACCATATATTTTTTTAGCCCAAAAATAACCAAAATAACCTAGAATTAAAGTTAAAAAAATAAAAGGCAATCTCCCCCAAAATAAAAGTTTGGCCGGCGAATTACCTAACGAATAAAAAAATTCCTCCCCCAACACCCTCGCCTCTTGCCAAGAATCGTAGTAAAAATTTCCAGCCTGAATCCAGAAATTACCTAAAGAAATTTTAAGACTTTGAAAAAATAAAAGAGGCGTCGCTGCTAATTCTTTTAGTAGCGGTGGATGTTCAGGATCAAGTCGAAAATCTTTTTGCGTTAAATAAGTATAACCACTAAATAAATGAATTGCTTCGTCGGTTGTCTGTGAGTCCGAAAGCCCGGAAAAAATCAGAAGTAAAAAAGAGGTTAAAAAAATAATAACAAGAAAAAATTTTAAAATAAAATTCTTATTCATTTTTTATTTTACTGCGTCACCGCTTTTTTTTCAGTCACATAAAAAGTCATATATTTCCCCAGCATAAAACGTGTTTGAGCATCAATCGCCGGAAGTGACGAAAATAAAATTGCCGTAAAAGGAATCAAAATCCATTGATAAATCATACTTAGAAACCGATGACGCCGATAACCGGATGGCATTGGCGGTAAAAGAAGAATTGAAATAGCCATTGAAGTCAGTAGTCCAATCCAAGTCAGACCAGCTAAAATTTTAATAACTGTTGGCAAATTTTGAGCCAGTACTGTGTCTTGAAAACCTGGCCCAAAAAGTAAGGGCAACCATGCAACCACTGCAATATAAATAGAAGAAGTTGCTAGTGAATAGTTAGCTTCAAATAAACGATAATTTTTAATTAAACGATCGAGAAGCGGAATTTTTTTAGATTTCAAAGATTCTGTTACGACATAAGGAAAATGTTCCACACCATAATACCAACGTTTTTTTTGCAAATATTGATTTCTAAAAGTTTGCCAAAAATTTCCAGCAAGTACCGCATCCATATAAACTGGAACAAATAAAGGCACAACTTCATGATCACCCTCAAAGCGAAAATAAGCTCGCCAAAACTGACGCGAATCTTCGTTAACCACCGATGTGTCCCAAAAATCAATTTCCACTAAAGTTTTAAGACTCATGGCGTGAGTTGAAAAATTTATTAATCGCCACGGACGAGTGGCTTCAATCAGCTGCCAAAAAGAATTGCCGAAAGCAATGACTCGTGAAAAACCCGGCGCTTGCCAAATATTATTTGAATATAATGGAATTGGTTGAAAGCTACGATGCTCACGATTAGGATTAGTAACATATTTATAAGTAAGGCAGGACAAATATTTACGATGCAAGCGCGAATCGGCATCGCAAGTTGTCACCACAATATCTTCAAGCGGAATATTTTTACTTTCAACAAATTTTTGTAAAGCTTTGGCTGCCCACTTAACGTTAGCTCCTTTAGCTTTGACTTCACCCGGAATATCAGGATGGATAGTCACTAAAAACTTAAAAAAATTATCACCAAATTTAGTTTTCAAAATTTCGGCATTTTCTCTAGCTCTCTGAAAATCACGTTTTTCAGTGGCTAAAACAACAATGATTCGATTTTGAGGAAAATCTGAATCAACTAGAGCTTGAAAAGACGGTACCAGAGTATCAATTTCTTCTTTATAAGTGGCGAAAATTACTGCTTGATAAATTTTTCGGCAATCTAAATTAAGATTATCCTTAGGAACATTCTGACATTTTTCTTGCCAATCAACTTTTAAATCCCGTTTTAAATTGTAGTAACCGGAAACTAAATGATAGCCCATTAAAATTGATTTATAAAGCCAATACAGGTCAAAAGTAATGACAAAAGTGGCGACTGCTGCCGGCCAAAAAAAGGAAAAAATAATTGGTAAAACCAACGCTGACCAAGTGACAGCACCCGGAACAATTTCTAAAAAGCGAATGAATTTTCTTTTCTTCATATTTTAAAAAACCAACATTAAAAAACGAATAAAAACTAACATTAAAACTTGAACAAAAAGCCCAACTGAAATAAGAAAGAAACTCGCAATTTTTTCTTTTTCCCACAGGTAATTGCCAAGAATTAGATTCAAAAAAATCAAACCGGAAGCAAAGATAAAGGGGATAAAATTAACTTTAATTTTCGAAAGGAAAATATACCACAAAATACCATTTAAAATCAACGATGAAGCTATAATTAATAACGCTGGCCACGATTTCCAGAAAGAATTAAAAATAAAATCTCTAATTATTTCTTTTAAAATAAGATAAATTTTTTTCATATTTTTAATGGAGCCGGAGGCGGGATTCGAACCCGCGACTTGCTATTTACGAAACAGCTACTCTACCCCTGAGTTACTCCGGCTAAGCGGGAAACGGGAATTGAACCCGCTGCCTTCTCCTTGGGAAGGAGACGTTCTACCGATGAACTACTCCCGCATTTTCCCCATTCTGCATTAATTTTAGCAAATTTCCCCTGAAATTGGAAGATAAAACAAAACAAAATTGGACCCCGCTCATGCGGGGCCCAGACAAGACCAAAGAAACTAAGAACCAAAATCACGAGAGAACACCTGACGCTCAGCGTTCCATGTACTCAGATCCGTAATTGGATAGGCACGAACGAGCCAAAACTGATCGTCCGAGAACCAAGCGCAAGAGACCACCCAAAGTATACCTTTAGCGTCTCTTACATAGAAGATGTTGGCATAGCCATTAGTTAGCAGGATGCCTCGCCGTCCACAGCCCTGTGCCTTCATCAGCGTGAACATCTCGGCAAGAGTGGTCTCAACCTTCTCTTCTCCGCCGAGATCAGCAATGATCGGACCGTCTACCGACGCCTTCTTGAGACGATAAGGCCGAAGCTTGGAGTCAAAGATGCTGGTCTCGACCTTTCCGCCGTTCGCAAGAAACGCGTTCTTGAAGTTGTCATTAAGGAAACCAATGACTACTTCTGCGGTTGTTTTCTGATCCTGCGGTGTGATACTGAAGTTGTCAGCAGCTCGGAATTCCAACGTCATCAAGAACTCGGCAACCGCTTTTAGTGGCTGGAGCACTTTGAGACGCTTCTTAGCTGGTTTGGACGAAGATGCATCGGACCAAGGGTTCTGCTTCTTCAAGAACCTCTTGAAGGCCTCTATCCATTCTTGTCCGTTGTCGCCGAGCACTTTCTTCATGAAGTCGCGCATCAGTCCGGGTAGCTCTCGGACTAGCGTCTTGCTGAGCATATCTTCCGACATGGTCAGTCCTTTCTTCATCGCACCTGTCCTTCGATAAACTCAGGATTCAGGGATTTTCGCGATCTTATAGCTCCTTAGAGCTTATCTAATCAGGATAAACTGACTATTTTCCCGACCAAATAAGCTCCAAGGAAAAATTGTTAAACTACTCAATATTACATGTTATTACACCTTAAAATAACCTTTTTGTCAATAGTTCTTTACATTCCTAAACCTGTTGTCCACCTACGAGGTGGACATTTTGGTTAACACCCCTGAAATTAAAAGATTTGAGAACAAAAATTTAGGTTTTTCGACGAGTATATTTCAAAATAAACAAAATTAAAATCACAACACCACCCAATAAAATACTATAAGCCACCCAACTACTCAAAAGCCTTGTTTCTAGACTAATATCAGAATCGCCTTTAACCTCAAAAGGCTCCGTTCGACTGGTTAGCAACCCAGGCATTTTATAAGCAAGATAATATTTTCCCTCCGGTAGATCTAAACTATATGAGCCACCATTGGTCGAAGTTTCACTTTGTTTTTGCCAAGTCGAACCGTTCTCTTTGTAAGCAATGACTTTTGCATCCATCGCGCCCGAAAATTCATTCTGAATACTACCGGTAATTTTGGACAGAGAATTATTTTGAGTGGCCACATCTACACTTGTTACTCCCGCCACTTGAGCTTTAATACTTGCTCCCGCCACTTGAGGCAGGTTACTTGAAGGCACCGTGTTTAAAGCGGAGAAATTGCTTAGCTGGCAAAAAATTGGCCGCGATTTAAATTCTAAAGTGACATCACCATTATTCCAACTTTTAACTACACTCGAAGTAACATCAATATTTCGGTTGTTAGTAACCGTACCTGTTTTACTTCTTGTGGTAGTAGTAGATTGCCCCGTAATATCGTAACAACGGATACTGGAAGAATTAATATGAAAGCCTTTGACCCGCGTGCCGTCAGGATTCCAGGCTGCCGCCATTGGCCCACCCGGTCCATCGAAAACATAAAACTTTGAACCATCGTCTAAATCAATTAATTGCGCTGGCCATTTGTTGCCCAAAAACTCAACGGTTTTTTTATAATAATTATAAGCGGTTTTTGGCCGAAAACTTCTATCCACCAAACCATAAGTACCTGTCGGATCATCACGCAGATTATAAATTAAAATTTTAGGTGCTTCATTGACCGTCCGGGCAATAATCAGCGCTCTGGAAAGTACTTCCGCTTGAGCTGTTAGTCCAATCTGACTTGATTGCCAACCCATCTCTGTCACCCAAATTTCTTTTGGACCACCGTGAGGTGCAATGGTATTGTTCTCAAGATTCAATAGCTCTTCTCTTAAACGATTGCCGGGAACCGATTCTGGCCCAGCTCCAGGATAGTAGTGGACCGCCACTGCATCAAGATGTTCCCAACCACCATTATTTAAAACGCTATTGATGAAATCATTATCAATATAAGTTGTGCCACCGCTCGCTACTTTGGCTGAAGGGTTAATTGATTTTATCGTATCGTAAGCTGCGACTAAAATTTCTCGGTATTCATCCGGATTAGGACTGGGCCGCCAAAAAGCGTTTGGTTCATTCCAAATCTCCCAGTTAGTAACATCGCCATAACGACGGGCCACCGCGCCAACATAGTCTTTCCACTCATTAATATTAGGCTTACAAAATTGAGCGTTAGCACCACCACAACTTGAAGCCCATGATGCAGTATAGGCCAACATACCAACAACTTGAACACCATTGCGACGATGTGTGGCCATGGCCTGATCGGGATTTGCCCAACTCCAACGGTTATTTCTCGGCTCAATCAATCCCCAATTAAATTCTTCTCTAGCCCAGCCAATCCCCGCCGCCTTCATTCGCTGATCAGCCAAATTTCGCTGAGCCGGCATGATTCGAGTGATAGACAAATTGTTAACCCCATAAAATCCGTAAGCGGTCGAAAAAACCAAAAGATTAGCCAACATAAAAAAGACTAATAAAAGCTCAATGAGAACATTTTGTGTTTTTTTCTTCATAAACCCTCCAATTTTTTAAGCTTATTTTAAGTATAGAACAATATTATTTTCTTTTCAAACAGCAGTTGAAATTCACCAAAAAATCAGATATAATTATAAGGTAAGGTAGGGAAAGTGGACGAACGAGAAGTTTGGTCTAAAAAGAAGAGTAATATTTGTTATGTAGATGAAGAATTCTTCACCAAGTGGTCGCCAAATATGGCTTATATCTTGGGATTTTTCGCCGCCGATGGCTGTCTAACCATCAACAGTAAAAGAAATAATAAATATATTGAATTTGTTTCTACTGATAAAGAAATCATAGAGAACATTAAAAAATGCCTTAAGTCAAATCACAAGATTGGACTAAGAATAGGAAAAGTTAATTGTAAAGATGCATACCGATTACAAATAGGTAGCAAGAAAATATTTCAGGATCTTGTCAGAATAGGTTTCATGCCCAATAAAAGTAATGTTATGCAATTTCTAACAGTTCCAGCAAAATTTTTATCCCATTTTGTACGAGGATATTTTGATGGTGATGGACATAGTAATTTTTGCCATTTTAAAAGAAAAAATCGTCCGTCTTTAGGCAAAGCGCTTTTAAGCGGTTTTACTTCAGGAAGTAAAGATTTTTTACAAGAATTACAATTAATTTTACAAAAGAATGCACAATTAACATTGGGAACATTATGTTTTCATTTAGGCTATAGGTTAGCTTATGCCTCGAAGGATAGTAATAAATTATTTAAATTCATATATAAGGATTGTGAAAAATCATTGTATATTGTAAGAAAACATTTAAAATTTAAAGAGAACATAAAAAGGTTTGGGCCCGTAGCGTAGTGGTTTAATCGCGTCGCCCTGTCACGGCGAAGATCGCCGGTTCGAATCCGGTCGGGCCCGCCAAGAAAAAACAGGCTTGAAGTACTAAATTTTGCTTAATATTTCACGCCTGTTTTTAGTTACGATTTTACACAACAAAAAACCGCCTATTAAGACGGCCTTTTGCTTATTTTGTGATTGAAGAGATTATTGTAGAGTAATTGTTTCGATCATCGTTTTAACAGTTTCAGTTTTCGTAGATGCTTCTGCTAATAAGCCGACACTAATTTGAAATATTTTACCTTTCTCAATGAAAATATATGAAAAACCATTATTTTTACCATTCTTATCTGTAACCTCTAATGTAGCAACACTATGGGTTCCAATTGTTGATTTTGTAGATGCAAATGTGAAAGATGGGTCTTCGCTGGTAATAGCCGTTTTACGTGCTTGAACTTCCTGGTCCAATGTCTTAGTAGTGTTGTTCGTCGTAATATCAACTTGAAATTCTTGACCAACCTGAGCTGACTTTTGTGCTTGATCCTTGTACCAAATCGCTTGAGAAATATAACCAGCAGTTTGAGCGTCGGTAGCCGAATCTTTGCCGTAAACCCAAGTGGTGGGATACTTAACAGTATAACCTCCTAATGAGCTCGTGTAAGCTTTCCAAGTTGCTGTTTTATCTGTGGTGGTGGTTGGCGTTGTTGTCGTTGCCGGATTTGACGTTTTTGTCGTAGGACTGGTTGTAGTGGTAGCTGTAGATGATTTTTTACCATACTTTGCATACAGCAAATAACCACCACCTAAAATTACGACTACCGCTAAAATTATCAGCAGCCATTTAAGCGAACTACCTTGAGGATTGGATGAAACCGGTTGATTTTGATTCATAAATGCTCCTTTTTTAATTACAGTTATATTATAGCAATAATTCACTAGATTGGCAATCGGTAGATGATAATTTTGGAATCTTAATTTCTCCCTCGTAATTCATAATTGCAGTTCGAACATCCTCGACGATTGACCACCAACACCACCAAATTGGTGGTGTTTTCAACACAAAAACAGGCTTGAGATATTAAATTCAACTTAATATTTTAGGCCTGTTTTTAATAAAACATTTAAAAAATTAATAAGAGTTATAAATATACTCCACCTCAGGATTGGGTTATATCCTATTTTTATTAAAAACTGCCAATATTCAACTGGCAGTTTGATCTCGCTTTTTCGCCGCTTGGCGAGTTTTTGTATAATGAGTGTCGAGTCGAAAACCTTCCGATATTGTCAGCAAGTCTGGCTTCGTCAATTGCTCCCGAACAGCACTTTCAAATTCCTCAACGACTAACTTAAGCTCTTGCTTAATATTTCCTTCCAAAGCCTCCTTTGCTCGTTTTTGATTCAATGCAACAAAGATAACAGAATGCTTCGATTCGTGCAGACAATCCAGTTGTCTTTGCTTGCGTTCTATTCTTCGCCTAAGATTTTCTTTGCTCTGCGGACAACCAGTCAGTTGAATCGGAAGCCAAATGGAAGTATCGGATGATATTGGAAAGTGAAGCCAGAAATCAACCTTTAGAATGCAATCCTGGTACTGAGCTGATCGCTTAATTCCTTTTTTCTGTGGCCCGATTTTTTTCCAATCTTTGACTAAACGGTAACCAGATTGCTGCAAAATACCAATAATGACCTTTTCAAACACTTTACTTTCGGTGGAAAACTTTATTGTCAAATCACTCACCTCCAAGTCTAAAAGTCATAGGTAAGTATACTAAAAAAAGAGAGGGAAATCAAGAGATGGGAGCTATTTTTGGAATTACAATTTCGCTCTCATGATTCATAATCGCAGTTCTAATATTGTCTACGATTGACCACCATTTTTTATTTTAGACCAACACCAGATTCTAAATGCTCAAGAAAAGTATATTTTTTAAGAATTTTAAAATCTGTGACATAAATTACTTCGCATTTTTGATCCTCAACTGTTGTACTTGTCTGGCGTCCACCCACTTTTTGACCTTCGGTATTAAACACTTCATAATCTACCAAATAACCTTTTATATATATTTGATCGCCATTTTTCGCTTGTCTCATTAAACCATTAATATAATCATTAGCCGGAATTAAATGATTATTAGAAATCTCGTTACTATTAAATTGCTGATAATCAGTCGAAGAAGCACTACTTTTAAAATCAGCGTAGCAAGTCCAGTCACCATGAGAAAATTTCATTTTACGATAAATTTCCGTATTAATATCTCTTCCCCACATTACGCATATATCTTCAGTGTTATACGGATCATTTTTATGACTAATATCAATCCAAGAATCGCTATAATGATAAGCCAAAACCATACCATACAAACTATATTCATAACGAGGGGTAAGCTTATACTTAAAACCTTTATAGTCTAGATCAAAGGGAGTATTTTCAACCTCATTTTGAACAGGAGGTTCAAAAAGCGTAGATTCAATTACTTGTTTCCTTGGATACTTTTCTCCACGAAAATACACCACAAAAAATAAACCCATTATCACTAATATGACTGCCCAAACGGTTTTTTTCATTTTATAAAGATGTATATCTTAGTTTCTTTTTTGATATTACTTAACCAATTATTATACGAGAGTTGAACTTTTCCTTTTTTGTCCTCAACTTTGCCAATTTGAAAACCGACTTGAGATTTAACTGGTCCAAAAATTTCACCAATTTTAGCCGCAAAAGCGGCTTCTTCAAATTCAGGCACCTGTTTATTGTCAATCACTAAATTTCCCCGCGCTAACCAACCAAGGTCACCGGCACTATCACGAGTTTTAATATCTTCAGAATAAGTTTTAGCCAATCCAGCCCAATCTTCACCATTTTTTGCTTTCTGTGCTACTTCGTTAGCCCGTCCTTCATCTTTAACTAAAATATGTGAAACTTTAACTTGAGCAATTAGTTCATCTTGAATTTTTTCTTTGACCACTTGATCATGCACTAAACCCTTAAATTCACTCTCTGACATATCGTAGAGATCTCTTAAAGTTTTTTGTACATTGGCTAGTCCCCCACTTTGATCAACGATTTTTCCAAAAGCATCATCCACGTCTTTAGAAGTAACTCTGATCCCATTTTTGGCCGCTTCCCAACTTAAAAGTCGGTTTTCAATCAGCTGATCAATGATTTGAGCCCTTAAATCTTGTTCTGAAGGAGTAGCTTGTTTTGTTTTATCGGAAAATCTTCTAATATAAGAAAGTTGTTGATAATATTCTTTGGTCCAAATAATGTTTCCGCCCACAAAAGCGGCGGGAAATGGATAAATTTTTGTAGAGAAAACAACTTTTGAATTTTCTGAATGTTTAATATAAATTTCTCGGCCAAAATAGATGCCAAAGCCAACATAAGCAAGAACTATTATCCAAATGACAAAAGTTAAAATCCAACGAAATTGCCATCGTGGTTTTAAACGATAAATTAAATTTACAAAGAAATTTTTGAATTTAAACTTAAAGTTCGAAAAATTTATTTTCATGCCACTCCTTAAAATCCAAAAAACAGATTAAAAGCTAGAACCGCCCCCAAAATAAGCAAAGAAATTAAAATAAAAACTACTATCTTTTTTGAGTTTAACACATTATTAATATACAAGTAAAATATTCGTGAAATGATATAAAAAACCACCACAATGACTAAACTTTTTACCTTCGGTTCAACTGGCCAGAAAGACATGGTTAAAAATATTTCCATGGCAATTAAACCAGTAGTAATACCATAAAGCCACAAAATATTTTTATCTTGTCTTTGAGATAACTTTTGGAAATGAATCCAAAGAGAAAAGGTAAATATGGTTAAACCAAAAACAGTTAGAATAATCAGAAACAAAGGTACAGCTAAACCATAACGAATGTTATAAAAATCATATAAACCTAAATAAAAAATTAAAAGAGCTAAAATCTCACTGGCACTACGAATTGCCATCAAACTTAGTAACCCCAAGATTACTACTAACACTCGAAGAATAGTTGATGTTTCAAAATAAAAAAACCCGAGGACAACCAAAATAAGAACAAGAGCGCCTAAAATCTCCCAAAGATACTTAGAAATAATTTTCATGAGCCTACTTTAAATAATCTTCTCCAACAATAACTTGAATATCAATATTAGGAATACTGCCCTCTTTTGTATCAAGACTCGCTTTCAACTGATCAGCAATTGCTTGAGCTAAAACATGGTATTTCCCACCTGAATAATCATAAACAATCGTTTTGCTAACTTTATTTCTGGCTGTATCAATTTTTGTTACATTATAACCGTAACTTTTTAGATATTGAGAAACTGTCGAAGCAGTACCGCTTCGACTCGTGCCATTAAGAATTTCGACTTTGGCTGAATTAATATCACTGCTTGAACCTGCTTGAAAAAGATTTTTAGCCATTAACTGCAGCTCGGTAAAATTATCAATGCCTTTACGAGGATAAATATAATAACCGCGATAATCTTGAGACGAGGTCAATGGTCCGTTAGGAGAAGTATCTAAAACTTTATTAGTCACATTGGTCATATCAATTGATTTACTTGCATTCCAAAGAGCGTAAAGTTCGTCTACTTGCATGTTCGTCCTAATATGATCACCTAAAATATTAATCAGATCCGTGACTTTTTTCGGATTAGCTAAAATATCTAAAGTTAAAATCTTTTCTTTAACGGCCGCCATTACTTGTTGTTGACGGCGCGAGCGATCAAAATCAGAAGTAGTCTCCCTCGAACGGACATATTTTAAGGCTAAAGCACCGTCAAGATGATGATTACCAGTCGAAATTTTAAATGGGCTATAGTCAATCATATTATCGGCTGGATAATATGGATCTGAAAGATCTTTTTCCACGTAAACATCCACGCCACCAACCGTATCTACTAACTTTTTAAACCCTTCGAAATCAAGTCGTAAATAATAATGAATCGGAATTCCTAAAATATTTTCAACTGTTTTGCTTGAAAGCTGCCCACCACTGCCAGCCGTACTTTTATTTTTTTCGCCATCAGCATAAGCTTCATTAATTTTAGCATGACCAAAACCTGGGATTGGCACCCACAAATCACGCGGAATATTCATTAGACCCAATTTATTGTCTTTATAATCAATCGAGGCCACAATCATCGTGTCAGATAAGTTTCCGCCCGGATGGTTACCACCACCCATACCTAAAATTAAAATATTGGTCCGACCTTCACTCTTTCCCTTAATATTAGTTGAGTTAAAATCGCCCAAAAAAGAAAGTAAGGAAGATTTATTATTACCATCCGTGGTTATATTTTTGATTGCCCGATTAGCCGAAACACCAATCCAAAGACCAACCCCCAAGATAATCAAAAAAATACCCAAAATAAACCATTTTAATTTCTTTTTCCATGGATTGCGAGAAATTTTCACTTCCCGCGGTTGCATTGGGACAGGTTGTACTTTTTTTCTAAACAAAAATATCTCCTTTATGGGATACAACTATAGTATATCATCAATAATTGAAAATTTAAAATTGAAAATTATTGGTAATAGGGGATTACTGATTTTGAAAATTTATTTTGACGATTTTTAATCGCCTCACCAAAAATCTTATCTTGCTCGCCTTCTTTGTAACCGTAAATTGGAATATCCAATGTCCAAGCAAGAGTATTAGCGACCGTCACCCCTACTCTTACTCCTGTAAAAGAACCGGGACCGATATTAATCATGATTGCTTTTAAGTTTTTTAATAATGTTTTTTGCTGTTTTAGTATTTTCTCAATTACCACTAACAAATCCGCACTTTGATCTTGGGTCTCAAACTCAAAACATTTCTGCGATTTCTCTTTATAAAGTATTAAATAAATTTTCTCACGCCTGGTGGTATTAATATCTAAAATCATTTTGTACCCCTAAACCCGTTGTCCACCTCGTAGGTGGACACTCGGTTAAAAATTGATATTTCCCGAGAATTTTTGTCAATATGTTTAAAGTTTATATAAATAGTATTTTTTGGTAAAAGTTTTTTAATTTTTTCGGCCCATTCCACTACTATAATAATATCTTTGCGGCCAAAATAATCTTCAATCCCGACCGATTTAATATCTTCGATATTTTCTACCCGATAGGTATCAATATGAATAAGCTTTTTTAACCCCTTCCCTCCACCTGACAGGTGGGGTCTGGGTCGTAAAATATCATATTCCTTCAAAATTACAAAAGTAGGACTAGTAATTGCTTCTTTAATTCCCAATTCTTCGGCTAAACCTTTAACAAAAACGGTCTTGCCAGCACCCAAATCGCCAATTAAACCAATTGTCTCCCCACCTTTTAATTTTTTAGCAAATTTTTGAGCAGATTCAATTGTCTCCCCTGTATTACGTGAAATCATCGCCAAAATTTCCTCCGATCGGCAAATTGTCCTTTTTCATTTTCCAGAGCTTGATAATCAATATTACCAGAAAAACAACAGAGAGTCCAATAACAACCTTGATCATTTCGATCCAAAATGATGATTTGTAACCACCAACCTGAATATTATTGCTTAAATTACCAATATTTGTATTTGCTGAAGCAACTTTTTTACTTGTCGGTGCCCGCGCTTTAGCGGTGGTAGTCGCCACTTTGGCGGTACTGGCGGTTGAAGATTTGGTGGTAGATTTTTTAGCGTTTGAGACAACAATTTCTTGGTTTTCTTCCTTAGCTTTAACTAATTTGATGTCATCTTGTTTTTGCGGCAAAACACGCCAAATATTACGATACAAATTAACAATACCAGTGACTTCAAAAATATCACCGGAGTGCATTTCGGGCTTGTCTATGCCAGCAGCTGCCTGAATATAGATTTTGGCTTTACCTGAACCATCATCAAGATAAAATGTGTTTCCAGAAGTTTCCACCACCGCACCGGTAATTTTAACTAAATAATCTTCGTGATTTTGAATTTCACCGGTTTTTATTTCGATTGGCGCGGTGTTTTTAGGAGTATTTTCTTCTTCATTAACAATAGTTTCTTCGACTACCGGTACAGAAACAATATTTGTAGCTGTTGGTGTGATTTCAGTTGTCCACTGCCAAATACCAGTAGAATTTCTCGCAAAACTCCAACCTTTTTGACCACCAGAAAAAATTGGTGTTTCAAAAAGCACAACTCCGTCCGGCCGGGTCAGTCGCACGCCGTCTTGGTCGTTATTTAGTGTAATGCCGCTTTGTGATTTTAAAATTTGATAATAACCAAAAGCCAGGATAACCAAATCATTATCAATTTTATATTGATGAACACTGCCTTTTAAATCTTCTAAAATCCAATTTTTTAGATTTACATCTTCGGCCGAATCATTGTAAAGTTCAATCCATTCTTCACCGCTAGTAGGATCTGGATAGATTTCATTAATAATGATGGCGGAAGAATAAATCGGTGGGGAAATTTCAAAAGAAAAAATTTCTGATGATGTCTCACCAAGAATATTTGTGGCAATGACTTTCCAATAATATGTTCCCGGCTTTAAATCTTCGGTTAGAAATTTTCCAGTCGTTAAATTTGGTTCGTCGTAAATAAAATCTTTAAAATCAGATTCTTTTGATAAAATAAATTCATATTTTAAACCATTTTGAATTTGCCAACTAAATTCTAAAGATGTCGCATTTGCTAGTTCCATATTATTTTGCGGTGATAAAAGAGTAGGCGAAAGGGGAGGCGAAAGATCAAAAACAGAATTTTTTTCGCCTGGCGTGCCACCAATAATAAGTGATGGTGCCCAATTATTATTAGAAGAAACCAATGGGTCAATTCTCTCCCAAGAAATATTGTCACCAGTATCGCTCACCCAAGAGAATTCTTCCTGATAAGTACCATCAGCATTTTTTAAAATAACTGTGTCATTACTATTAGTTAAAGACATCGAAATTTGAATAATTAGTGCTATCACATTTGGCCATTGCAATTTAAAAGCATCACTATTTCGAGCTAAAACTAAATATTTTCCTGGTTCCAAAATTAAAGACGTCGTGGAAATAACTTTGCTACCGAACGTCCAATTTTTGAGATCAATTGGTATATCCCCTGGATTATAAAGCTCAACCCATTCCAATTTATCCTCTGGTGTCGGTGCATTCGCCATTACTTCATTGATAACCACTCCCACTTCCGAAGTGGGATCATTGGTAACAGCATGGGTTTTTTGAGTCCCCAAAATAACACAAATAAGACTAAAAAGAAAAATTAATAAATACTTTGTCTTCCCCATTCTCTTATTTTCCCCAACCTGTAAAATTGAACCCCTGGGGTTCGATTTGGTTATATTATGGGTAAATTAAGTGACCATAATAAGTACGAAGTCCACCACCGTGATCAATAATAATTAAATGACCATAGCCATTGCTCAGTGAATCAAAAACAATATTACCGGTCGCTGCCGCACGAACTGGTGCACTATAATGATCCACCAAATCAATCCCGGTATGAAAAGTATACCAAGATGTCCAGTCGGCCGGACCAAATTCTTGAGTCACGCGGTAACTACTCAGCGGCCAACTCAAAATTCCACCTAAATAATCACGCGGATTAACAAATGAGCCATTTTTTTGCACACCAAAATGCAAATGAGATCCGGTGGACAAACCAGCCCCGGGAGCACCCGGTAATCCTCCTTCGTAGCCAATAATATCACCGCGATTAACATAACCGGTTTTTTTCTTTTTACTAATAGCAATTTTTGCGTTTACGGCCGCCTGCTTTACACCCAAAGAAGATTTAGCAACTAAAGTTTTAGTTTTAGAGATCGCTTTGGTTTCGGCTGCTGCTTTCTTTTTAGCCACCGCGGTACTAGCAGCACTATCAGCCGCCGCCGCTGTCTCAAGTCCCAAAGAACCAAAAATAAAACCTAAAACAAAAACAAATTTTAAAATAAAATAAAAACGTTTAATCATTCCTCTTTACGCAAATCCACTTCTCCCCCTTCATCTAAATTATCTTTTGAAACTTCACCTTCCTTTGAAATTTCTTGCTTTGGTATTTTTTCTTTTTCTAATAGTTCTTGATACGGTGTCTTTTCTTCGGTTTTAATTTTACCCGGTACTAAAACTCCTTCACCTTCTAAAATCTGATGATGTCTTCCTTCGGTCTCAATTATTTCATCATGAATTGCCATAATTTTTGAAGAAATTTCTTGTGGATTAGGTACGGATTGCAAAAGAAAAGTTTCCCGTTCACCTGCCGTTTCCACTAAAACATCACCGTAGGCAAAAAAAGTCGCCAGAAATCCTTTAATATCAGAAGAAACATCCTGAACCCGAAGTAATGAGAGTTGAGAGACTTTTCGACCAAAAAAACCAATTTGGGTAATTTCAATAATTTCTGTTCTCGTAATAATATAGCAATTATAATAAAAAGACACCCATGAAACAAAAGTAAAAGTGGCAATGACTAAATAATAGGCAGATAAAATTAAAACCAAAAAATTTAAAAATAGGCCTTGAAATATTTTTGTATCAAAATGAAAAGCGAAAATAATGATTATAATAATCACTGGAATAATTAAAAGCAAAAAAGCCAATAAAAATTGACCTAAAAAAGCCACAAAGTGACGACGAACAAAAACAACAATTTCGTTTTCTTTGATTGATCCTGGTATAGGAAAATGATATTCAGCCATAAAAATCTCAAATTCTAAATATGTCTCTTAAACTTTTTGACCAATCGAGATGACTAATAAACAAAATTGAAAGAAAAATAATCACAAATATAGAAATCAAATAAATAAGCACCATTCGACTGACGGCGTCACCTTTAAAACGCATCGCACAAATTCTGTAAAGCCCGTAGATATTAAAAATAATATAGACAAAAAGAAAAAGAAACCAAATTACCAAAAATATATACATATTTTTACAAAATTATCCTGTAAAATTTTAAAGGAAAATATACATTATCTAAAAATTTAAAATTAATAAATATAATAATACGATCCCCAATTACCTGGGCTAATTCTTGTCCGATAGGTATAGGAATATCTTGCCCAGTTCATCTCTGAGACATCAATTGTTCCATCGGGATAAACTGCCTCAACGATTGCAACATGACCCCACTGATCACCAGCATAAAGCGGCCCTCGCCAAACCACAAAACCACCAATCTGCGGCGTAGAACTCACTGTATAACCCAGGGTTCTCGCAATTTCATCCCAATATCGGGCACTACCTCGTCCTGGTTGAGTATTATACCAATTTTTACCTTCTTTAGCATTCCAATACCAAGCAGCATAAGACGTGCATTCGGAGGTTAAAAAGCTCCAAGGATCAGGTATGTCAATACTTAAAAACGGATAATCAGAAGTTCCAATAAACACTCCGCCCTGCGCCATTCTTTGAGAATAAATTTCTGCTGAAATTTGGCTATGCTCTGCCGTCAGCTCAGATAACTTAGTTTGAAAACTGGTCTGCTCCGACAAGCTTTGATTTAAAAGTTGAGTTTTTTGATTTTTTTGCAAATCCATTCCTTTTTTCTTCTCTACTAAAGCCGCTTTTTGTTTTTCTAAATCAGCTTTTTGCACTTCTTGTTGATTTTTTTCATTTTCTAAATCGGCTTTGAGCTGAGTAATAGTTTTAATTGTTGTTTCAATCTGATAGTTCAATGATTCAATATACTGAGCACGATCCACCACTTCCGAAAGAGAATTTGAACCAATTACTATTTCCATAGTTGATTTCTGCGGCGTTTCATACATTACTCGCATTGTTTCATAAAGATTCTCTTTTTGTATTTCGAGTTCTTTTTCTTTCTGCGCAATTTCGTCTTGAAGTTTATTAATTTGTTGATTAGTCACCTCGATTTTACTAGTTGAAAGATTGATATCGTTTTCAGTGGCAGCAATTTGACTATCCAGACTAGCAATCATACCTTGCGTATCTTTAATTTGTTGTTTTTTAGCATTAAGAGCATTTCTATTTGCCTGAATTTGCACATTTAAATCGGCCTGTTTTTGCTGAAGATCACTTAAAGTATCGGCTCGAGCCAAATTAGCCGGTTGAAATACAAATACAGCGATCAGGCCAATTAAAATTAAAAATTTTAGTTTCTTCATTTTTACACCTTCAGATATTTCCTAATACTAAATAGTGAACAGCCAACACCAATCACAATCCCTACCAAAAACTGTAGCAGAATAATATAAAAAATGTAACTAGAAAAAAATGATTTCAAATTTTCAGTCACCGCCGCCCCTAAATACTGAGTCACCAGTGACGCAATAATGACATAAACCCCTAACCACATTAAAATAAAAGCTAAAATACAAGCCAGAATGCCATAAAGAGCACCTTCGATTACAAAAGGCATTTTAATAAATCGGTCAGAGGCACCGACTAGTCGCATAATTTCAATTTCACTTTTCCTGGTAAAAATAGCAAGTCGAATGGTGTTTAAAATTACTAAAATAGAAACAATAATGAATATACCCGAAAAAAGCCAACCCATTTTTTTGATAAAAGCAGTAATCGCTAAAAGCTTATCAATAATAACTTTATTTTCCTCATAAGAAATTTTATGGATCATTGGCGCAAAATCATCTGACAAAAGATAGTTGTCAATGTCATTTAGTTTTTCCGGGGTCGTCGCTTTAACTGCCAATGATCGTGGCAAAGGATTATCGTTAGTCGTAATTAAATCTTTAATTTGCTGATTTTTTTGGGTTTGCTCCCAAATTTGCAAGGCTTCTTCTTTAGAAATATATTTTACTTCCGAAACGTCAGCGCGCGCCGCCAATTTTTGTTGCAAATCGGCAATATTTTCCGTTGTCGCCGAATCATTAAAATAAACAGTAATATCCATTTTTGATTTAATTCGATCGGTAGTTTTATTAATCACCATTGTCATAATGACAAACATTGAAATAATCAGGAGCGTCAGTGTCATTACCAAAGTAGAGGCCAGCGACAACCAACGATTACGCCAAAAATTAGTTAAACCTAATTTCGTAATACGAGTAATTGGTATCCAATTCATATTACATACCCACCTTTCATTTGATCAGAAACAACCTTACCACCTTTAAGTAAAATCACTCGGCGCTTCAAGCGATCAACAATGGCTTTATTGTGAGTCGCTAAAATCACAATTGTTCCCCTTTTATTAATTCTCTCCAAAAGTTCAATAATTTCCCAGGCATTAACTGGATCTAGATTACCGGTTGGCTCGTCGGCAATTAATATTTTAGGTGAATGAACCAAGGCGCGGGCGATACTAACTCTTTGTCTTTCACCACCAGAAATTTCGGTCGGAAGTTTATCTTTGCATTTGAGCATACCAACCAAATCCAAAATTCTGGGTACTTTTTCCCGAATTTCTTCGGGGTATGCTTCACAAACTTCCAGAGCAAAAGCGACATTTTCATAAACAGTTTTTTGAGGTAAAAGTTTAAAATCTTGAAAAACTACCCCCACTTTTCGACGAAAATAAGGCAGTTCCGAGGGTTTAAGTTGAGTAATATTGCGATTGGCAATTAAAATCTTACCGGTGGTTGGTTTTTCTTCACAGATTAAAAGCTTAATTAAAGTAGACTTACCAGCACCGGAAGGACCAACAATTGAAACAAATTCACCCTTGTCAATCCGGATATTTATATTATCTAAAGCCCTGGGGATTTTAACACCCACGATATTATAAGCCTTAGAAACACCAATGAGCTCAATCAAAAGCACTCCTTCCAGGTAGTAGAACTTTGACATTTTCTTAAGAAAATTTTAATTTTCGTCAAAGTTTCACTACCTGGCCTTATTTTTAGTTTAGCAAAAATTTGGAAAATGCACAAAGATTAAGACCGTTGACACCATTTGTAAAGCAAATTGAGATCTTGGGTATTAATAATATCACTTTTTTCTAACCAACCACGACGGGCAACTGCTACTCCGAATCTGATTAACTCAAAATGCTGGGCTTGGTGGGTATCGGTGTTAATCGCAAATTTAACACCGTAGCGTTTGGCTTCCTGACAGAGGCTGTCGCGTAAATCTAGTCTATTAGGAAAAGCGGATATTTCCAAAGCGGTTTTACGCTTAGCGCAAGCGCGAAAAACTTCTGGCCAATCAACTTCATACGGTTCACGTTGACCAATAATTCTTCCTGACGGATGGCCAATAATATCCACATGAGGATGGTTAATCGCCTTAACCAGCCTTTTGGTCATTATTGCTTTGTCTTGGAAAAAACTAGTATGAATAGAGGCTGTGACAATATCTAGTTTTTCCAACATCCAATCTTTAATATCTAGATCACCATCGGCTTTAATATTAACCTCTACTGAAGAAAGAATTTTAATTTTTGGATGAGCTTTTTGGACGGTATTAATTTCTTTTTGACGCTGCTCTAATCGCTTTTCGTCCAAACCGTGAGCAATGCCTAGACCAACCGTATGATCAGAAATGACAATATATTTATAACCCAACTTTTCACCCATTTGGGCAATTTCGGAAATTGACATATTGCCATCTGACCAATCGGAATGAACATGTAAATCACCTTTGATATCTTCAAGTTCTACTAATTTTGGCAAATTGTGTTTTAAGGCTGCTTCAATTTCACCACGATTTTCGCGCAGTTCCGGCGGGATAAGATCCATTTTCAAAAAGCCATAAAAATCTTTTTCATTGGAAAATTTATGTTGTTTTTTACCAACTTTGATCCCGTGTTCCGAAAGACTTTTACCAATCGTCTGAGCATATGTTCGCAGTGCCACATTGTGTTCTTTTGAGCCAGTAAAATGCTGCAAAAGAGAACCGTATTCTGATTCTGGCACAATTTCTAAATCTATTTGTGCACCTTGACTGTGAATCACAGTTGATTTAGCTGAACCTTTGGTAATAACTTGATTGACGGCCGTGAGTTTAGTAAATTTCTCGATTACTTTTTGTGACTCCATGGAAGTGGCAACAATATCAATGTCACCAATGGTTTCTTTCATCCGTCGCAATGATCCGACAAAATCAACTTTTCCTACTTCTGACATTTTCTTCAACTCGGAGACTATTTCTTCGGCAATTGGTAAAGCCTCTGTTATTAACATTCGACCAGTCATCCGCTCTAAAATACCAATTCCTCGTAAAATGTTGTTAGCTGTCTTTTCTTTAATTAAATCTCGGCCTTCACCTTTTTTTAGTTTTTTTTCTAAATCTTTAATATTTCGCGCTTTTAAATCTTTAGCAATTTTAATCGCCATTTTTGGACCAACACCAGGAATTTGTAAAAACTCTACCTCAGAAACTGGCGCGATTTTTTTAAGTTCTTCTAAATATTTGAGCTTGCCGGTTTTAATTAGTTCTTCAATCTTTTCAGCAATTGATTCGCCCACATCCGGCACATCATTTAAAGCTTTAAGCCCTCCTTTTTTATAAACATCTGTCATTTCTTCAGGGTAATTTTCAATTGTTTGGGCTGCTCGCTCATAAGCTACTATTCTAAATCTGTCCCTCTCATTTCCAAGCTCCAAGATTTTAGCAATTTGATACAAAATTTTCCCAATTTCAATATTTTTCATAATTTACAAATTTTTATACATTTTTAGAGCATCGGAATATTTACCCTGGCGATAAAGACCTTGAGGCAGCAAAGCATACTTCTTAAATCCAAGTTTTTCATAAAGTTTGATTGCAATAATGTTGTCGGAAAAAACATCTAATGTTACAATTTTCACGCCCATTTGTTTTGCTTGATTTAAAACATATTCTAATAAATACCTGCCGATACCATCTTGGCGAAAATTTTGATCCACCATCAATCCAATTTTACCCACATGCCAATCGCGCGTCCCTCCACGATTAACACTACAATCGCCCACAATTTTGTCATCAACCACCGCCCAACAGACAAAACTCCGATCTGCCTTCATATTTAAAATTGTGTTTTTAACCCAAGTTTCTTCCTCAGTTAAAGTTTTTGGGTTGCCGGTAAGTGATAAAAAAGTATCCTCGTACGTCAAACGATTTATAAATATCATCAATTCCGACACTTTTTCAAGCGTTGGCAAATGAATTTCTACTTCCTTGCCACTTTTTGATACAAATTTTGCAATTGGTTTCATAATTTCTAAATTTATTTCTTAGGAATCCTATGTCCGGCAGCTCGAGCTTTGGATATATTAATCGCCGCTTCTTGTTTTTCCGCCGCTGTTTTACTTGGATGTGTTCCTAGAACTCTACCACTCTTTTTTGACACAAGAACCCATTTTTTTCCCCGTTTTTTGATCATATTACCTTTCCGGGTAGTAGAAGTTTGATTATTTATTGTTGAATAAATATTCCTTTAACATTCTTTTTAGCAATCTACTACCTTGATTAGTTTTTAAATATTTTTCTCTTCTTTGGGCATCTTTTTCTTCTAAATAACCTTCGAAGAATATCAATTTCCATGGTGCATAAGCTTTGGTAGATAAATTCTCTTGGCGATTATGCTCTAAAATTCTTCGCTTAATATTATTGGTATAACCAATATATAAACTGTTATTTTTCAGACTTTGTAAAACATATACATAAAGCATAATCGTATATCAAACTTTCACTACCCGGCTTTTTATTTATTTAAAATTGTTACCGCAATTTGTAGATAAGTGGCGAATGTTACCCACAGAAGATAAGGAATTTGCATATAAAAAACCCACCTGTACCGCGACCATGTCAAAACCATTGTTATAATAATAGTAACAAGGACAATCAAAATATCAATCGTCGCTAGTGTATAGTTTTTCAAACGAAACTGGATATAAGTATAAACCAAATTAGCAATTAAGTTAATAATAAATGGGATAGTTAATTTCCATGAAAATTCACCCTTAAAGGCTTTATAAAAAATAAAGCCATAAGAAATAGCAATTAACACGTAAAGAATTGGCCAAACAATACCAAATAAATACGCCGGTGGCGAAAGCGGTGGTTTTTTGTAGTCCAGATACTGATTATAAGTGTTCATTTCCCCTCCCGGGTAGTAGAACTTCGACACATTTTTGAAAAAATGCGATAGCATTTGTCGAAGTTTCACTACCCGGCCTCCTTCTTAATTTATCCTAGAAGTTTTTATAAGAAATAATTTCTTCTTTCATAATTATATTTTTACTCCAACGAAATAATCTGAATACCTTTTTCTTCAATCTCCTCTTTCGGCCAAAAAAGCTGATCAATTTTAAATTTTCCCACGAAAGTTACTTTTTTCTCAACTTTTCGTCCCGTATATTCTTTAGTCTTTGGATCCCATTCTTCTAAAAGTAAAATATCACCCTCATTAACATCAAAATCATTGAGTCGTAACTCAAACTTTTTCTTGCCAGAAGCTACCGCATCGAAATATTCCGGCCAAATTTTTTTCTTTATTTTTGCCATTTTACCTCCACAACATTTTTTATATTTTTTCCTTAAATCCATTAAAAAATTCTTTTGGACCAGTACCTGCAACTCTATATTTTTCATCTTCTACTACTATTGCTTGAGTATCATATAATGCTACGACCGGTAGTTTAACGGACTCTGCACCTTGTTCAATATATTTTCTGAATTGTTCTCCAAAATGAGCACTTAAAATGAATGGAACTAAATTCAACCCAGTTAAATCTTTAAGTTTTATAAAATTTCTATCCCTAGGTTTCCAAGTTGCTGCTTCAATGTTAGGACACGTTATATAACTGCCAGCACTAATACCATAATATATTTTTCCCTCGTCAAGTAATTTGCCAATTATTTTATCAAACCTACTTTTTCGTGCCCAATCTAATAAATAAAAAGTATTACCACCCTCAACCATAATCACATCAACTTTCGATAATTTCTCATAAAGAGAATTTTCATTTTTTAAATCAACAATAACACTTTTCATTCCAATTTTTTTAATATCTTCTAAATCCATTTGAACATAGGATTTATTTTCTTCCACATCAGAAGCTGTCGGAATAAAACCGATCGCAATTTCAGAAGGTTCTTTACCAACAAGTTTGAAAAAATCTAAATTTGTTTCAGGTGCTAAACCAATTGATGATAAAAATAATTTTCTCATTTATTTCCCATGGCATTTTTTATATTTTTTATTCGAACCACATGGACAAGGATCATTACGACCAACATGAGGATAGACAGATGCAGATGATTGCTGGCTTTCAGAAGAACTACCAGATTTTGTGCGGACAGTCACCTCCACGCCAGAGCCTGAACCACTTCCCCTCATACCCGGTATGGGTGCTGGTTGCGATGTAGTATCTGTTGCCCCTTCAAATGTGCCCGCCGCTAGCGTTTCGTCTGCTCCACGCATTTGTAAATTTCTTACTGGCTCGGCAGTAATCTTTTGTACGGGCGCGGGCTGAACTTCTGCTTTGAGTAAAATTTCTACTAGCTGAGAATTAATATTAACAATTAATCTTTGATACAAATTGTAGGCTTCGGCCTTGTACTCCACTAATGGATCACGCTGGCCGTAACCTCTAAGCCCGATTCCTTCACGCAAAAGATCCATCGCATTTAAATGCTCAATCCACATTGTGTCAATTGAACGAAGATAAACCATTCGCTCAATTTGATCCATTATTTGCGGACCAAATTTATTATATTTTTCTTGATATTTCGCTCTGGTTTCTTCGTCCATTAAATTTAAAATCTCGTCATGGACATTTTTACCCTCAAGGATGCTCCGCCGCAAGGCATAAATCGCTTGACGATGTTTATTGGCGACATCATCGTATTCAACGAGGTGTTTACGAATATCAAAGTTATGACCTTCGACTTTTTTCTGGGCCGATTCAATCGAACGCGAAATTAAGCCGTGCTCCACCGGCACATCATCGGGCAAATTAAGTTTTTCCATTAAATTTCTCATTCGATCGCCACCAAAAATACGCATCAAATCATCATCCATACAAACAAAAAATTGTGATGAACCAGCATCGCCTTGGCGACCAGAGCGTCCCCGCAATTGATTATCAATTCGCCGCGCTTCATGTCGTTCAGTTCCTAAGACATGCAAGCCACCAGCTTTGACTACTTTTTCATATTCTTTTTTATCAAAGGGACTGCCACCTAAAATAATATCTACACCTCGTCCCGCCATGTTAGTTGCCACCGTCACTGCACCTGACCTTCCTGCTTGAGCCACAATTTTAGCCTCACGTTCATGATGCTTGGCATTTAAAACTTCATGTTTAACACCCATTCTTTTTAAAATACTAGAAAGTTTTTCCGATCTTTCAATTGAAATAGTACCAACCAAAACTGGCTGATTATTTTTCATTCTTTCTTGAATATCACGGGCCACGGCATTAAATTTCGCTTCTTCACTTTTATAAATTTGATCTTGAAGATCTTGACGAATCATTGGTTTATTAGTCGGTACTGCCACCACATCAAGTTTGTAAATTTTATAAAATTCTTCCGCTTCAGTTTCGGCCGTACCCGTCATCCCCGCCAATTTTTTATAAAGTCGAAATAAATTTTGAAAAGAAATGGTCGCCAAGGTGTCAGATTCACGTTGAACTTCCACTCCTTCTTTAGCCTCAATCGCCTGATGTAAGCCTTCGCTGTAGCGACGACCAGGCATCATTCGTCCTGTAAATTCATCAACAATAATTACTTCACCGTCTTTAACCACATAATCTTTATCTTTTTTATACAAAGTTTGGGCAATAAGAGCTTCTTCTAAATGATGAACTAGTTGAATCGAACGAGTGTCGTAAACATTTTCCAACCCCAACATTTGCTCCACTTTTTTCATTCCAACATCAGTCAAAGTGACCGCATGCATTTTCTCATCAATCACGTAGTCTCCCGCCTCGGCTTCGCCGACGCGAGACGGGTCTTTATCTTTAAGTTTTGGTACCATTAAAGCAAATTGGCGATAAAGAGTGGCTGATTCCTCAGCCGGCGCTGAAATAATAAGTGGAGTCCTAGCCTCATCAATTAAAATCGAGTCCACTTCGTCTACGATCGCAAAGTTTAATTCCCGCTGAGACATTTGTTCTAAACTTTGGACCATATTATCGCGCAAATAATCAAAGCCAAACTCGTTATTAGTGCCATAAGTAATATCCGCATTGTAAGCTTCTTTACGCGAGACTGGCAGTAAATTAGCATATTCAATATTATTGGGGTCAACTTCCTGTTTTTGTGGTGTAAAAATATATGACGCTTCATGATTAATGGCAGCCACGGTCAACCCCAGTTTGTCATAAACTGCCCCCATCCAAGCAGCATCTCGACGAGCCAAATAATCATTGACTGTAATTAAATGCGCCCCTTTACCAGAAAGAGCATTTAAATAAAGGGGAAGAGTCGCCACCAAGGTTTTTCCTTCACCAGTTTTCATTTCCGCAATTTTGCCTTGATGTAGAATAATGCCACCAATTAGTTGAGTGTCGTAATGTCTCTGGCCCAAAACACGACGAGATGCTTCTCGAACACAAGCAAAAGCCTCCGGCAAAATATCATCAAGTGTTTTGCCAGCAGCCAAATCTTTTTTAAATTCGGTTGTTTTTTCTTTAAGTTCAAGGTCAGAAAGTTTTTTAATACTTTCTTCAAAACTGCCAATTTTTTCAACAATCGGTTGAAGTTTGGTAATTTCTCCTTCATTCGAACCAAATATTTTACTTAAAAATCCCAGCATAAAAACCTTTCTTACCGTTCCTCTTCCTTATTAAATTCTTTTTCAAGCCAATATTTGGCCGGGTATCGATCACCAATTTTTATTTGTTCTTTGTATTTCAAAATCTGCTGCTCCAATCGTTCTTGAGCTAAATCAATTGAGCCCATAAAATCAGATGTCCTTTCACAGATAAAAATAGGGTTTTTGAGCTCCGGTAAAGTAAGGGTAATTTTAACAATTTTATCAATACCGCCTTTAAGACCATTTTCATCCTCTAAAAGAATTTCGCATTTTGCCGGTTCTTGAATCATCGGTTCGTATTTTTCAATTTTTTCTTTAATGTAAGAATATAAATCCGGACTTATTTTTAATTGTTTATGACCTTTAATAATAATTTTCATTTTTTAATTTCCTCAAAACCACAATATTTTTGTAAAACTTCAGGTACTTTTACCGAGCCATCTTCTTGTTGATAATTTTCTAAAATAGCAATTAAGATTCGACCAATTGCCACTGCTGTACCATTCAAAGTATGGACAAAATCAACTTTGTCTTTTTCTTTATAACGAATTTTAAGACGCCTACTTTGAAAATCTGTACAGTTACTAGAAGAGTGAGTCTCACGAAAACGACTTTCTCCCGGCATCCAGGTTTCAAGATCAATCGTTTTGGCCGACGGCAGTCCTAAATCACCCGCGCACACAGAAATTATTCGATAAGGCAAAGCTAAGCCAGAAACAATTTTTTCTTCTAAATCAATAATTAGTTCGTGTTCTTTCTTTGAATCTTCGCCGCGACAAAAAGTAAACATTTCTAATTTATCAAACTGATGAGCCCTAAGAATTCCTTTAACATCTTTGCCATAACTACCTGCTTCTCGTCGCAAGCAAGTCGAAAAACCAACAAATCGTTGTGGTAAATTTTCAATTATTTCACCAGCAAAATAAGGCAAAATTGATTGCTCTGAAGTACCAATCGCCACCAATGGATCATTTTTCAGATGATAAGCATCATCGTTAATCGCTTCAAAATGACCCGAACCCCAGGCCATTTCTTCTTTGATTAAAACGGGCGGAATAATTGGCTGAAATCCTTCGGCTTTGACTAAATCTAAGACGTATCTTACTAAAGCAAATTCTAATTCCACTGCCTGATTTTTAAGATAGTAAAAACGATTACCACTAACTTTAACCGCTCGTTCAATTTCGATTAAATCAAGAGCTTTACCAATTTCAACATGATCCTTGCCTTTTCGAAGCTTAATTTCACCCATCTCTTTAATAACCTGATTGTCATTTTCATCTTTACCTGCTGGCACATCAGCTTGCAAAAGATTGGGCATTTTGACCGCTTCAACTTTAAAATTTTCCCCGACTTTGTAAAGTTGTGGTTCAAGATCTTTAAGCATTTGTTTTATTTCTACTGCTCGATCGTTTTTTCCAGTTAACTTTTTTTGCTCAAAACGTAGTGTTTCGATTTTTTTAAGTAAATCTTTTTTTTCATCATCAAATTTTAGAAGTTTTTCCAAATCAATTTTAGCCCCTCTTTTTTTAAGATTTTTTTTGACTTCTTCTAAATTTTCGCGAATGTATTTTATGTCTAACATTTTACTCCTTTACTTTCAAGATTATCATATCATTTTCAAGATAAAAGAAAAGGGCCAAGGAAAATCCCAAGCCCTATACTTCGATAGACTGCTATGTTAGCGACCTAACCTTAAAGAATGAAACCACTCTGTTCCACCAAGAGGAAACTCTTTTCAAGAAACCTACTGGTGGTTGATACATCTCCCGCATTTGGTCAGCCACCCTGACCAGCTCTTCCTCAGAGAAAGTCTCCCTGATAATCTGCTCTCTTTCGAAATCAGAGAGTATTGCTACTACGGTCCGCCGTGGGACAACTAACGAAGAAGCTCTTTGCTCAACAGCCAATTCACGATATATCTGATCCGCAACCATAATCCCCTTACTCTTAAGCTGACAGGAAGGTTCGGGACCAGAATAAATCGACTTCATTCGCCTACACCCCCCACCACATGATCCAAATCGCTCACTAGAGTGGCTTGCTGTTCTGAACACAGCGTCTTAGGATTAAGTCGCCGATCCTGAAGTGCTCTCTCGAACTGAAGATGCTCGCTAATCGTCGCGACTATTTCAGCTCCCTGGTCGCGCTTGCGCTTCCATTCTTCCGGCGAGACAACTGGGACTTCCACTTCGCTGACCTTGCCCTCTCGGGTTGTTAACGGACTCAACTCTTTTACCTGCCGTGGCATCTCGTTTCACCTCCTTATCAGCCGTTCTGCCTTAGTAAACCCTAAGACTATATTGGCAATTTATCATTATTATACCAAAAAATCAAGTCTTTCGACCTGATTTTAATTAACCTCTAAACCTGTTGTCCACCTACGAGGTGGACATTGGGGTTAAGAAATAACCTCCTCAAGTCTCTTTAAAACAAAATTTTTATCTAAACTAGCCAGCAACCAACCAGCTTGCGGACCGGAATCTTTACCCAAAAACACTAAATAAATCGCTGAAAAAGCATCGCGGGGTGGAATTCCTGTCTCTTTTTTAATCTGATGAATTTCTTGATGCAAATCCTCACCTGTAAAATCTTTTGATTTAATTGTCTCTAAAATTTTCTTTAAAAATTCTTTTTGCTGCGCTGATATTTCTTTTGCTATTTCCGGTAATTTTTCACAAATTGTAAATTTATAACTTTCCGGAGCGAATTTTTCAAGCCAAACTTTAGCTACCATAATTCGATCTTCAATTTCCTGACGTTCAATTTCAGTTAGATCTTCTTCTTTTTCAACTTTGGCATACTCAAAAATATCCACATGTGGCATTTGAAGCATGTAAGCAATCTTAGAAAATCGCAAAAGATATTTTAATTGCTTCTTATCTGGATCAATTTCCGTATAATAAAAAGCGCGACTTAAATCCAATTTTGGATCGGTGTTATACGCCATCCAAGCACGATCAAATTCATCATAAAGCAAAGGAATAGTCTCGCCTTCTGGCTGAAAATCAATGGCTCTTTTATAACGCGTTCGAACAAAAAGAAATCTTAAGATATTCCCTGGAAGAAAATCGGCCATATCTTTAGCCGTCACACCCAAACCTTTAGATGAGGACATTTTAGCACCACCAATCAAAATATGTTCGTAACGAATATCATAGGGGGGAGTTTTTTTAAAAACTTCTCGAAAGATAATATCTGCAATATCACGAGAACCGCCAGAGGCAAAGTGATCTTTACCCTCACCTTCAATATCAGTTTTAGTAATATACCATTTTGATGGCCATTCTACTTTCCATGGTAATTTACCATTACCATCAAATGGCGAAACTTTACCTTTATAGCCACAACCTTGAGCCCATTCTACTAAATTTTCTTCGCAGGTAAATTCAACCTCCTGACCGTCCCAACCGGTCACTTTAGTTGTGCCGATTTTACCACATTTTGGACAAATAACCTGAAAAGGATACCAATTATCACCCTTATCTGATCCAGAAATTTCTTTGTAAATTTTTCTAATTTCTGTCGCATGATCTAAAATAATTTTTATTGACTCATTAAATTCCCCTTTTTTATAAAGTTCTGACGTCCAAACTATTTTTGGCTTAACTCCCAATTTGGTAAAAACCTCTTCAAATTCTGCACCATATTGTTTAGCAAAACTTTCAGAATTACCATCCGGCGCTGGAATATTACACAAAGGTTTTCCCATATATTGTAGCCAACTTTCATCTAAATAACTTGGCAAACCGTCCATCGGATCAAAGTCGTCAAAACCCCATTGAAATTCGGCTTTTTTATTATTTGTTAAAAGACCACGTTTGATTAAATCGTGAACTATTACTCCTCGAAGTGAGCCAACATGAGCATGACCAGAAGTAGTCATCCAATCGGTCACCAAATATGAATCTTTGGGAATTTTTTTAATAATATCTTCAACGATTTCATCTGCCCAAAACATAACCATCTTTCTATAAGCCGAAGCTTATTTTTACCATATCAAAAAAACGGCTCCAGAGCAACCTTAAGCCAGAAACCGTTTTTTCAAAAAATTAATAATTACTTTACTTCGACAATTTCACAAGTCATTTTGCCATTAGGAGTCAAAATCTCGACTTCTTCTCCTTTAGCGCGACCCACCAGTGAATGTCCAAGCGGTGAATCAACTGAAATCTTACCCGTGGCCGGATCAGACTCTGAAGCACCAACAATAGTATACTCAGGCACTTGACCATCAATTTTTAAAACCACCGTTGAGCCGAGTTCTACTTTGTCAGTACCATTTTTAGTCATCACTTTTGCCCGACGAAGCATTTCTTCCAACTCTAGAATTCTACCTTCCACAAAAGATTGCTCATTTTTAGCATCTTCATATTCGCTGTTTTCACTTAAATCCCCAAATTCTCGAGCGGTTTTTATTCTTTCGGAAATTTTCTGACGACGGTTCTTTAAGCCTTGAAGTTCTTGTTTAATTTTTTCATGACCGGAAACGGTCAAAAGAATCTGTTCTTGCATACGTCCTTCTTTAATTTTACTATTATTTCTTACCTATTTTAGAATATAACCTTTAAAATGTCAAGCCGGTGACGCAGACCCTCGCAGATGACGCTTCTGCAATAACAGGACGTAGTCCGTTTTGCAGAAAGGAATTCTGGCGGGGTCAATGGTTAAAATACCAATTGAGAATATCATACACTACGGGACCCGCCGTTGCATAGCCCTCACCCCCTTCTTCAACCAAAGCCACAATCATAATTTGAGGATTATTATAAGGTGCAAAAGCTGTCATCCAAGCGTGGGTTTTACCATCAGCACCGAATTGAGCGGTCCCTGTTTTAGCCGCGACTGGTACTGACAAGTCACTTAAACGTTTAGCTGATCCGGAAGTGACCGCTTGACGCATCCCTTCACGCACTACTTGGAGATTTTGATCGTCAATTAAATTTTTAGCTTTGATATCTTTCTGAAAATCTTTTACTACATGACCATCTTTATCGGTAATTTTCGAAACAATTTGCGGTCGTAAAAGTTCGCCACCATTGGCAATGACCGATGTGGCCATCGCCATTTGTAAAGGAGTAATTAAAAAGTCTCCCTGACCAATCCCTAAATGATAAGTATCCCCTAAATACCAAATTTCCTTTTTATTTTTCTCTTTCCACTCAGGCGTCGGCACAAGACCACTTGCTTCCCCCGGTAAATCAATCCCCGTTTTGTCCTGAAAACCAAATTTAATTAAGTAATCATCGAGTTTAGCAATACCTAAACCCTTAATCTTATCCCAGCCACCAGCCAAGGCATAGAAAAATATATTCACACTTTCAGCAATCGCTTTACGAACATCAGTTAAGCCATGGACTTTCCAGTCCGGATAAGTCCAATTACCAACTTTAATCTCACCCGGCGCGTTAATCGTTGTGTTAGCCGTAATAATCCCTTCCTGAAGACCAGCCGCCGCTACAATAGGTTTAACAATTGAACCAGATGGATAAGTCCCAGAAATTGCTCGATTAAACATTGGTTTCGACGGGTCATTAATGAGTTTCGTGTACTCTTCGCTCATATTTAAAGAAGTAAAAATATTATTATCAAAAGTGGGAACGCTCGCCATCCCTAGAATTTGACCCGTCTGAGGGTTAACCGCTACCACGGCCCCACCCGGAGAATTAACGGCGCTTACTTCCGCTCCTAAAGTTTCGGCCATTTTTGCCTCCAGCCCCGCATCAATACTCAAAGTTAAATTATTACCAGGCGAAGGAGAAGTAGCGGAAAGTTGTCTTTGTTGACGACCACGGGAATCAACCTCAATTTCTAAAACTCCTGGTCTCCCTCTTAAATATTTTTCGTAAAACGACTCCAAACCTTCTTGACCAATTTCATCTGACAATCGGTAATCGGGATGATTTTTTAAGTCTTGATCAGTCACCTTACTAACATAACCTAAAACAGGGCCCAAACCAGAAATCGATTGATATTCTCTCACTGGATCTTTAGCTACCACCACTCCTGGTAAATTAATTGTTTTATACTCTAAAATCATGGCTGTATCGCGATCAAGATTTTCTTTTAAAACAATCGGATCATAGGTTAAAAAACCTTTTTTAGTCACTTTATCTTGTATTTCTGTCTTGGGAATTTGGGTAATCTCTGATAATTTTTGGAAAATTTCCTCTTTCTCTTTAGCATTTCGAGGAAAATCTAAAGGATAAATCTCTAAATTGAAAGAAGCTTTATTTTGAGCTAAAATTTTTCCAGAGGAATCATAAATTAATCCTCGTGGTGCGGCAATTTCTCGAGAACGAACGCGGTTTCCTTCAGCTAAGTTTCGATTAAAACTTCCCTGCGTAATTTGCAATCTTAAAAGTTGTACTAAAAGTATACTAAAAGCTAAAAAAGAAAATAGATACGGTAGCCAAAAAGACTTCTTTTTTTCTTGAAAGATTTCTACACCCGTAGCATCTTTATCAAAATGATCATACTCTAACACATCCTGACGCAAATTTCGCCCTGATTTGTCTCCCGGTAAATAATGATCATCATATAAATCAAAGATTGACATTTTAACTAAATTTTATCTCCTCTTGCTTCGTAAATTTTTCTAAAACAAAATAGACAACGATCCCCCATAAACCATTTACTACTCCATCTACAATCATTTGCCAAGTGGGCATTGTGCGAAAAATTAAACACATTACTAAATCAATAGAAATGAAGATAACAAAAATAATTAAGAAAATTAAAAATAAATTAAGAGTGGGAATGTTCTTTAAAATAATAAAATTTAAAAAAAGTAAAATTAAAATTATGACAAAAGTATAAAAACCAAAACGAAATGATGAGGTTAAATCTAAAAACAAACCACCCAAAACTGCTACTAATAAACTATCCGATAAAAATCCCCGAAGGAGTAAAACAATACTAATAACAAAAATTAAATTTGGTATGAAAGTCAAAACAGAAAGTTTACTAAAAAAAGTAAATTGTAAAATTATTAGTAATAAAATGCCTAAAACTTTAATTAAATTTTTTTTCATTGTGAGGCCACAAAAACAAATTCCAAAAAATAAATTTGAATTGGTGATTTAACCGTGACTTTTTGAAAAATTTCTCCTTCATGAGAAATTACATCTTCGACTGTTCCAACCATTATACCCAGAGGAACATCGCCACCTAATCCAGAAGTGACCACTTGTTCTCCTTTTTTAATTGGAATATTTAAAGGAATGTCTTCAACCGTGAGACCACCGAAACCACCTCTAAGCATTCCTGTGCCACGCGAATCTTGTAAAACAACTGGCACGAGGGAATTATTGTCAGTAATCAAAATAACTTCGGCTGAATTTGGGAAAACTTGTCTCACCGTTCCAACCAAAAATCCTTGTGAAATAATCGCCTGATTTTGTTTAATCCCATCTTTTTCACCACGATCAATCACAATTGTTTTTAAATAACCAGAAATTGAGCGACCAACAATGTTAGCAGGCATTAATTTCAAATCACTTTTAGTGTTTAAAAAACCGATTTCTTTTTTTAAAATTTCATTTTCGTGTTGGACTTCTTTTATAATTGCTATTTGTCCTTGGAGTTCCAAATTTTCTTTAATTAATTTTTGATTTTCTTTTCCCAATGAATTTAAGTTGGCGAAATTACCAAAAATTGTCACCACCTTATCCACCGTATAATTTGAAACAATTGAAAAAGGTTTCAAAGCTCTAAAAAGAATGTTTTTAGGTGTTGATAAAACTCCTGTCGGATAAAGCAGGAAGCCAGTAATGATTAAAATGGCTGCCATAATTAAAATTTTAAATTTTTTCATTTTTTAATTAAGGATTAAATTGAGTCGGCAGTAAAACACCTTTCAAACTTTCGAGATCTTCTAGAACTAAGCCAGTTCCTCGCACGACTGAGGTTAGAGGATCATTAGCAATGTGAACTCTTGTTTTGGTTGTCTCAAAAATCAACTGATCAAGACCTTTAAGTAACGCGCCACCGCCACAAAGAACAATCCCTTTTTCCATAATATCCGCCACCAATTCTGGTGGTGTTTCTTCCATTGTGACACGAATTGCCTCCACAATTTGGGTCACCGATTTCTTTAAAGCCAAGTTTACTTGCTCAGCATTAACCATAATTTCTTTGGGTAGGCCTGTTACCAAATCACGCCCGCGCATCGGCATCTCGGTATTCTCTTTAACAATAGCTGAACCAATCGTAAATTTTATATCCTCAGCTGTTCTTTCCCCCAAAAGTAAACTTAATTTATCACGAGCAAAAGCAATAATATCTTGGTTCATTTCATCACCAGCAATCCGAAGTGACCTTGAGGCCACAATCCCACCTAAGGAAATAACCGCCACTTCAGTGGTGCCACCACCAATATCTACCACCATATTGCCATTGGCTTCTTGAATTGGCAGTCTTGCCCCAATGGCGGCCGCGACTGGTTCTTCAATTAAAAAAACTTGCCTGGCACCCGCATTTAAAGCCGCTTCTTCAACTGCCCGCCGCTCTACTTCTGTCACCCCATAAGGTATACCAATGACGATCCGCGGCCGTGGGAAAAGAGAAAATTTTTCACGATGAACTTTATCAATAAAATATTTAAGCATTTGTTCGGTGACTTCAAAATCAGAAATAACCCCATCAACCAAAGGTCTGATCGCCACAATATGCGAAGGAGTCCGACCGACCATTTTGCGCGCATCGTTGCCAATTGCTAAAATTTGTTTAGATTTTTGGTTAATTGCCACGACTGATGGCTCATTGATCACAATGCCTTTATCACGAACGTAGACCAAAGTGTTGGCTGTACCTAAATCAATCCCGATATCGTGAGAGAATATGCCCCAAAAACGATCTAATATTTGCATTTACTTCCTTTGTATCTTTAAGTTTAACAAAAAAGGTGACTTACTAAAAGCCCCTCCAATATTATTTTTCTTTGTTTTATTATACACTAAAATTAGATTTTAAAAGACCCGCCTAACGGCGAGGCAGAAAGGATTAAAATGAACGAAGGACAACCATCACCAGATAAATATAATTACACTAAGGAGGATCTTAAAATTCCTGAGAATTTTAGAATGGACGAAAGCAGAATGGATAAACTCACCTCTAGAAACAGCCATGAAGAAAAAATTGGTTACAATGATCTCTATAGTAATCCTTATTTTATTGCTGAAAGGATTCGAGAGATAAAAAGAGAATACTATAATCCCAAATTAAATCCTGGTGCTGAACGAAAAATGGAACTAATGGAAGAGTACGAAAGGCTAAAACTCCAGCGCGAAAATACTAAAAAACAAATCGTTAAAGATTTGGAATTTAATAACACTAATGTCAATGGACACCTTTCTGCCATTAAAAAAAGAAGAGAAAAAATGCAAAAAGATTTTGAAATTGCTCAAGAAGAATATAAAAATAAAGAAATGACTAACGACGCCAAATTAAAATGGCAGACTGCCGATGATTTTATCCGACTTTTTGAAGAGGAAAATATGTCAGATCTCAATCTTGAAGATGAAGATGAAGGTTTAAAAGGTCTTTCATCTTGACTTTTTAGAAAAATCAACTATAATTGACATAGTCGAAAAGGAGGTCGTTGAAAATGTTGGTCTTAGCCAGAAAAACCGGCCAATCTATTGTGATTAACGACAACGTAGAAATACTAGTCATCGAAATCAGAGGAGACCAAGTGCGTCTAGGTATTGACGCCCCGCGAGATATACCGGTTCATCGCAAGGAGCTGCTAGAGCAGATTGAAGCAGAAAATGCCCGAGCCCCCTTTGACGATGGCAATGAATAATCACAAACCTTTGTCTTTGCCGAGCGCGCCCCCGCTCGGCTTTTTTAATTAGATTGTTTTAATTTTTTTGCAAATCTTCTTTAAGGCCTTTGAAATTTTGTAGGCATTGGCATGATTTAGATAACCCAAGTTCGATTGCAAACTGGCATTGGCTTTTTGTGGTTCGGTAGTAACTTTTTTCTCTAGACTTCGAAAAATTCGGCGGACAGTTCTTCTTCTAGGCAAGATATAGTGTGGTAAAATCATATAGCCTAGAAAATCAATTCCTTGATTAAGTTTTCGAATAATAATTTTTCTCCGATGCAGTTTCAAACCAAGCTGGCAATCGAGAAAGAATTGAATCTGACCAATAAGATTTTCTAAATTTAAATGGTTATTGTCTAAAATAATAAAATCGTCACAGTATCTAAGATAGTACTTAATCCTTAAACGATGTTTAACAAATTGGTCCAACTCGTTTAAATAAATATTGGCAAAAAGTTGTGATGTTAAATTGCCAATCGGTATTCCTCTCTCTCTCTCTCTCGAGTTGTGAAACTGGAAATTATTTCAAAAATTAGCCATAGAACATCTTTATCTTGAATTTTATTTTTAATTAAACCAAAAAGGATTTGATGATTAACTGAAGCAAAATATTTTTTAATATCACATTTTAACGCCCAGCAAGATTTATTATAATTGTGACTTACAATTCGGCTAAATTTTTCTAATCGTTTTACCGCTTTGTGTGTTCCTTTTTTATTACGACAAGAATAGGAATCATCCACAAAAATCGGATCAAACATTGGATATAGTACTCGATAAATCGCATGATGGACAATTCTATCTTTTACGCACGCCTTGTGGATATGCCTTGATTTTGGATCAGTAATGTAAAATGAGGTATAATCGGAATGTTGGTAAGTTTTGTTTTTAAGCTCCAGATGCAGACTAAAAAGATTATCTTCTAAATTCCGCTCAAATTCTTGTACATCGGCTTTCTTACGTTTTTCTTTTCTGAATTCTTTCCAAGACAAAAATAAGTTTTCTATTGAAATAATTTTATTAAAGAGGTTATCCATGAATAATGATGTTCCAATTGTTCAAAAGGTCTACGATTTTTATCGCGAATTATATAAACTGTATCCTCACATTCCTAAGCAAGATCGCTATGTTTTAGGCGAAAGAATCCAAGAAACCATACTTGAACTTTTTAAAGATTTAATTTTGGCAAGTCATCAAGGTAAACATCAAAAGCTCGAAACCCTGTCAGTAGCATCAGCCAAACTTGATTTACTTAAAAATTTGCTTCGATTGGCCGAAGACGTTAAAGCCATATCAACTAAAAGATATTTATCACTCTCGGAAAATCTACAAGAAATTGGTAGAATGCTCGGTGGATGGATAAGAAGTCTCAACTAAAAAGCAAAACTCCCGTTTACTACGGGAGAAATGAAGAAAGTTGCGACTGAACACCCAGACGTTCTCGGCGTGGTAGAAGTTGTCAGGATTGGCATTGTTGCCGTTGAGCCAGAGACCGTCCTTGTCGTGTTCGACGTTGAACACGTTCGGGTAACCATCGCGGTCGATTTTGTACCAGACGCTCTCTATAGTCACTGTCCTTCGATTGCTCTCAGGACTGTATTTTATTCTGGGCCATTTAACCCACTAGCGCCTTGCACCAAGCATCTTCATTTTTTTAAGCATTCGCTTATCGCTCTGCCCCAAGCCGTAGCTGGGAACACTCTGGATAAAAAGCGATACTTAGGCTCGGTAGCGGGAAGCCATAACCACCCGCATATTCACCTAATACCATATTCATTTTTCCTTAAAGAGTACTCATCTGTCAAGTTTGATGGAAGATTAAATACGAAAATTTTTTTCGGAAAACCCAATTTGTTGATACAAATTGGGCCCCGCTCACGCGGGGCCCAGACAAAACCCAAAAAAACAAAAGGAACAAGAATCCAAAACTCAAGAACCAACAGATCGCTTGCGACTGAACACCCAGACGAACTCGGCGTGGTAGAAGTAGTCAGGACTGGCATTGTAGCCGTAGAGCCAGAGACCGCCCTTGCCGTGCTCGACGCTGAACACGTCCGGGCAACCAACGCGGTCGATGATGGGATCCATATAAATCAGTTCCCATTCACCCAATTTCTGGTCGAGATTCTGCAGACGATACTGCGGTCCAGCTTCCGCCGGAAGCTTCTCGCCACCAATCTTGGCGATCGCCTCGAACGTCTGAGCAACCGTGCCACCCTGGGTCAAACCAAGTTCGGCATTGGAAGCTCGGCAGAGGTCGAGGATCATCGGCTCCGTAGCCAAGGTAACTCGACCAAAGAGATCGTCAGCGTAGCTTGAGATGTTGCACTTGGCATTCTTCAACGCACTCCGAAGATTGTTCAGATTCTTGAAGGTTCCGATCTGGATCGTTGCGAAGGGCGGCCGCTCTATGAGCGGTTTGCTCAAGCGATACTCAACAGCCAATCTGTCGAGAAGAGTGTGATGGCTGGTCTTGAATTCCGGATGACTCATCGCATCTTGCAAATCAGCTACAGTCTTCCGCTCCAAGCCAATGCTCTTACATCTTCTACCGTAGTCCTCTGCTGCCGGTTCGAGGGTAACTCGATCTTTTTCCATCGGTTACTTCTCCTTCTGGTTTTTTAACGAGGTATACCTTCCTCTATTTGCTCCTTAGAGCTTACCTAATCAGGATAAACTGACCATTTTCCCGACCAAATAAGCTCCAAGGAAAAATTGTTAAACTACTCAATATTAAATATTATTATACCTTAAAATAGCCTTTTTGTCAATAGTTCTTTACATTCCTAAACCTGTTGTCCACCTACGAGGTGGACATTTTGGTTAATTAGACTGTTTTAACTTTGCTTCGTGTTCTTGGAGGGTGGTTGAAAAAACCGCATGACCATCACTTTTATGAAAAAAATAAAGATAGTCACTTTTTTCCGGATGTAAAGCAGCCTCAATTGATTTAATTCCTGGGTTACAAATTGGTCCAGGCGGTAAGCCTAAATTTTGATAAGTATTGTAAGGTGAGTTGACATTTTTATAATCAGAAACTGTAATTGGGTCCCAACTCCCCTTAGCATACTGAACCGTTGGGTCAGCTTGTAATTTCATATTTTGTGCCAGACGATTTAGGTAAACCCCCGCAATTTTCGCTCGATCTTCATCAAATTTAGCTTCCCTTTCCACAATAGAAGCCAAAATAATATTTTCCCGCGTGACTTTAAGATCAGTGGTTTTTTGATTAAAATTATCAAGCATTTCTTGACGAATCTCTTCAGGTTTAGTGTTAGGCATAAAACGATAAGTGTCGGGGAATAAAAAACCTTCATTAGCCGAGGCAATTTGAAGCAATGTTCCTTTTTGGATAATTTTCTTTTGTGTAAGAAAGTCGTCAATTTGGGTTACCCGCCAACCTTCCGGAATAGTAATAATATCTTCAGAGGTTTTGCCAGAAGTTAAAACCGCTAATATTTCTTTGATTGATTGGGTCGGCGCTATTTTATAAACCCCAACTTGGATCAAATCAGCCCGCATTTTAGCATAATAAGTAAAAACAGTAGCAGAAGAAATCAGTCCTTCTTTTTGAAGATTATCGCCAATTTCACGCGTGCTTTGACCAGAACGGACAATAAAGTCTTTTACCTGGCCACTGCCTTTTTTACTTAGATTAATATAAAAATAAATCGCAAACCCCGCAATCGCTGTAAAAATAATAATAAAAATAATAAATAAAATCTTTTTCATTTTTTTCGGATTTCGGATTTCGGATTTCGGATTTGGTTTATGTATTGTTCTAGAATATATTTAGCTGAAAGTTTGTCTACTTCTTCTTTAAATTCGTGACTTTTAGGATCTAAATTACTATTTTTAAGCTCTCTCTCGGCCTCCTTTGAGGTTAAAGATTCATCAACAAAATCAACTTCTAAATTTAAGTTTTGCGCTAGCGTCAACGCGAATTTATAGATTTTATCCGCTTGGACAGAATCTTCCGATTTAGGAATACCAATAATAATTTTTAAAATATTTTCATTTCGACAAATTTTACCGATTTCCGATATGGCTTCATCTAGATTGGTATTATTAATAATGCCAAAGGGGACCACCATTTTTTCTTCGGCTATAGCTACCCCGATTCTTTTTTCACCAATGTCTAAACCTAAAAGTTTGGTCATTGAGTTGCCTCCGGTTCTAAATATTCAAGGGTAACCGTTAAATTACGAGCAAAATTGGGAATTCTTTTAATTGGCCACCAAGAAGGAGAATATATAAAATCTGAACCAGACAAACCATTTAATCCACTTAAATAATTGGTGGCATCTTGACGATTTTTACCTTGTAAATTACTTTTAACTTGCTCAGTATCAATTTTAGCCGAAATTTTGGCTGAAACTTTAACATCAAAAACTAAAAGACTCTGGTCATATTTCTTTTCTTTAATTTGAGGCGAGATAGTATCATTGGCACCAAGTGTTATCATTTGAGTGCTAGGAATTTGTTTTTCCAAAATACTAATAATAAACTGGTCAAAATCATTTCTTTGAAAAACCATTTCTTGAAGTCTCATTTTTATTTTCAAAGTGAAATCTTGGGCTTCACTATCAACTTTAGCGGAAGTTGATTCCTCTGCCAAATCTATTTGAATGGCATTATCTAAAATTTCTTGGCCCGTCGCTTTAACTTGCAATTGGCTTTTTAAGTCATCTGTCAGTTCAGTTGTTAATTTATTTTTTGCTTTGTCGTAATCATCTTGAGAAACCACTTGCGCCACTTTCGAAAAACCACCCGTTAAATCTTTGCTGGATTGACCATAAATAAATTCTTGATTTCCCGCCGCCAGTCCCACAATAGTAAAGCGGCCGGCCGAAACATTGTACTGCTCACCCGCATCCTCAGCTTCAATTTCGGCGCTCGCTGTCCCAGGTACCGCCTTACCACTTTGAACACCAGCACCTGGAATAGTCACATTGTTTTTCAAAACAAAAGTTTTTGATGAAGAAGAAAGTTTTGATCCAGCCGAAAAGTTATGATTACTATTATCTAAATTATTATAAATCGTAATTGTTCCTGAGGCTTTGCCACCCAAATTCTTTTTACCGGTAGTAGAAAATTTTTCTTCTTTTTCTTGACTTAAATCAATCAGTGTTCCGGAAAAAGTTTTGTTTTCAAGATTAGTCACATCTTTTCCGGAGACCTGAGCATCAACCGATTTTTGGAAACTTTCTGCTTGAACTCTAAGCCTGACATTAACTTTTGGTAAAATAAGAAACGCCCCAATCAAAATTAATAGAATAACAAGTGCCACCATTGGCCAAATAATTTTTTTCAAATTTTTTAAATCAACTTCTTTAGGCGTTTTTTCGGGATGCCAAGGCACTGCTATTTCAGTTTTGACCGGCGTTTTTGTTTTTAAACGATGTTCTTTTTCTCTTTCCTGAAAGTGGTGAACATGAACACCTTGCGGTTTTGTTTCTTCTTTTGGAATGCTAGGTGTGTCGTCAATTTCAATTATTTCTTCTTGATTGATAGCTGGTGGTGGTGGCTGATAGATGGGTTGTTGATTTTTAACCGATTCAAAAACTGGTAATCCTACTTTTGAAGCCAGATTTCGACCAATTTTATCAGAAGTAATGAGCGCAATTTCTTTACCTAAATTAGCGGCTTCTTTAACTAGTAATCGTAAATTGACCACACTTTGAAGTAAAGTCGCTTCTCTGGGCACCACTAAACCTAATCGAGCGGCTTTCGATTGCTTAATTTTATCAATGACCGAAGTAATTTCTTCGTCTGGTTCTAAATAAAGTATTTCGTCCATATTTTTCACCTTACAACCTTTGATACACCTACGCGGTGTATCAAAATGGTTTATTCTCGTAAACTCGAGACAATTCTATTTAAGACGTTATCCATCACCGCTTCTTCACCCACAAGATCAATCGCTAAATTAGCCAAACTCATTGGCGTAATGTCCCAAGGATTTTTTAATTCCCCAGTTTGATCGGCAATATTTTCCACATCCGTTGGTTTAATAAAATGTACCGAAGGACGGCGCGAAAAAGGCAAATTTTTGTTCCACTCCGCTTTACTTAAAACCTCTTCGATATCTGGCAACATTGTCCCACCGCCACAAAGAAGAATTCTTGACGGCAACAAATCAAGTGAAGAAAACTCCTCTAAAGTTAATTCTACGCCCGAAAGCCAGACCTGACAATCTGTCTTTAAAGCATTTTTAATAAATTGAGCATCTTCTTCTGGCAGTTCTTTTTTAGAATATTTTATTTTCATCTCTTCTGCTTCTTCAAAAGTGCAACCAAAAACTTGCGCAATTCTTTTGGTAAAAGAGCGTCCTCCAAGGGCAAACATTTTGGTGCCTTCAACGCCACCGGAACTGACAATGGCAATATCGGTGGTGCCGCCACCAATATCAATAAAAATCGCGCTAAATTCTGCTGATTCTTTAGGACCAACGGATCTAGCTAGCGCATAAGGATCGGCCACAATTGAAAGAAGATCTAGGCCTAATTCAGCGGCAATCGTCTGCAAAGCGCCTAAGTGGACAATTGGCGCAAAAGCGTTAAAAACTCCGACTTGCAATTCCCGTCCTTGAAAGCCTAAAGGATTGGTGACTTTATAACCATCAATTTTGACGTCCACTACCGCGGCGTTAACTAATTTCACATCAATTTCGGCATGGCCTGTTTCCCAAGCTAAAATTTGGCGAGCACGGTCAAAAGAACGACGCTGAATCCGCGAAATTATATCTTTTAATTCTTCTAAAGTAATCCCTTGTTTTGGGTTAGGTCGAGTATATTTTATTGTCGTGGTATTACCTTTAACTAATTCACCGGCAATACCCATAATCACTTGGGTTGGCATAATTTTAGCCATTTCGGCCGCACGTTCTAATGCTTTCTTGCAATTTTTAACCACCCCGCCAATGTCGGTGACGGCGCCACCTTGCATATCCGAAAGTCGTTGACGTTGACGGCCGCTACCAACCACCAAACCTTTATCATCTTCAACCTTAAAAATTAGACATTTCGCAAATTCCGTCCCAATATCTAAGGCGACAGCAAAACGATTTTCGATTCTTTTAGTGCCTAGAAAATCAAATAGACCCAATTTTCCCTACCTTCGCTCCTGAAGACGCGCTCCGCGAAAGCGGAAGCGGAGTTCAGGAAGTCCCGCTGATTGCGCTTCTTTGCGTACAGGACGTAGTCCGTTGCAAAGAAAGCAATTCTGTGGGATATCTCAACTTTAATACAGCAAAAACTGGATTCTTAAATCCATGTATATAAATAGTATACCGCAATTTTGATTGGATACCAAAAACCTCACCATAAAGATGAGGTCAGAATATAATCATACCATCTATAGATCTTTTAAGCAGTCTCTTCGTTTGCCGCTTCTCGGATTTTTTCTGAACCCGTAAATAAGTTATCATATTGCTTCATTATTTCATTAAGAGACTCAACAAAATCTTGGTAATTCGGATCATTCGTTTGAAGTTCATACAGACCAGGCGCGTTATGCGACAATTTAACATCTTTAGTATTCTCACGATCATAGACTGTACTAGCATGATTAGACTCAACCAACTTTGATGCCATACACTGCAAAGTTGATCTTAATATTCTTCGACCATTCCACAGATATGATGATGGCGTTTGACCATCGTCTACAATTTCTTGAAAATACTCGGAGCCAAATCGATAACCTACTTGATTAAGTTCCTCTTGCTTGTCAATCTTCTCGGCCACTTGGACTTCTTCTTGCGATATTTGCTCTGGTCCCATTTTTTCCTCCTCAAAACTTATTAAATCTTAGAAAGCTTTTGCCTTCCTAATTTTCATTTAACTCTCTCTCTCTCTGCATTTGTCAAGAGTTTTAAAAAGTGCGATTTTTCTACGACCGTAGAATTCTTACACTATTTTAGATTATTCGCGGTTTTGGAGTCTTCTTTTAAAGAGATTTTCCGAATAACCGCCTTCTTCAACAAACTTATCTTCAGCTGCTTTAACTTGTTTACCCAAAAGATAAGTTTCCAAGTGGCAAAGTGTCAAAAGAAAATTAGCGTCTTTTTCCGGATTGCCTAAAAGTTTTGGCTTTTCCTCAAGCTCGCCTAAGTCACTTAGACGATAACCAAGTTTCCTAAAATCAGTTACTCTTTGATCGGTTTTTGGGTAAATTGTTAATTTATTTTGACGAAGAAAATCTTCATAATCAGAAAGAAGTTCCTCAAAAGAAGCGTTGGCAACCCCTAAAAGTTTAATTAACCCTTTGGAAGAAGTTTGGCTTTGCCCAACTCCTTCGACAATGTTTTGTTTACCACTTCGAGCAGCTTGATTCATTTGATCGGCTGTCCTAAAATCTGGCCTTCGTTGAAAACTTAGATTTCTTAAGTTACTTAAGCCACTTAAAACATAAGTTTGAGTAAATTCCACTGTCAAATCATGAATGATTTCGGCATAACGATAGGTCAAAAGATATTTTACCTTGTTCATAATTTAGATTTATTTTAATTACTCTAAAATTGCCTTAATCCGACGAATACCGGCAGAGGACGATTCTTCTTTAGTGATTTTAAAATGGCCTAATTCACCCGTTGATTTCACATGTGGACCACCACAAAGTTCCTGCGAAAAATCACCAATAGAATAAACTTTTACTTTATCACCATATTTATTTTCAAAAACTCCCATTGCCCCACTTTCTTTGGCCTCTTCTAAAGTCATCTCTTGCATTTGGACTGGTAAATCTTTTTTAATTTGGACATTGACTAAATCTTCAACTTTTTTAATTTGCTCGTCAGTCAATTTTTCAGGCCAATTAAAATCAAATCGCAAACGTTCAGCCGTAATATTAGAGCCTTTTTGATAAACATCTGGCCCTAAAACTTGACGAAGGGAAGCGAGTAGTAGGTGAGTGGCCGTATGATATTTTGTCTCCATCTCTCCCCCATCCGCCAGACCGCCCTTGAACATCCCAGCAGATGCAGTGCGCGAGAGTTCTTGATGTTTTTCGAAGGCCTTTTCAAAATCTTTCCGATCAACATTGATTTTGTTTTCCTCAGCTAACTCAGCTGTCATCTCCCAAGGAAAACCATAAGTTTGATAAAGATTGAAAGCAATTTCACCAGTTAAATTCTGTTTTTGTTTTTCAAATTCTTTGAGACCATTCGACAAAGTATTTCGAAATTTCGTTTCTTCTTTTTCCAATTCATCTTGAATCATTTTTTGATCAAATTGATATATTCCTTTATAAGTTTCAAAAACTTCTTCAGCAATCTTTTTAATAAAATTTTCTACTATCCCAATTTGATTTCCTTTTACAATGGCTCGACGAATTAAACGTCTGACAATATAACCCCTATCTTTATTAGAAGGTCTTACGTCATCATTGATTGCAAAAACTGCAGCTTTAATATGATCTAAAATTATTCTTTCATCAAATGAATCTTCTTTTTTTAAAAATTGATGTAATTTTTTATGCGGCAAATCAAAAAGATCGGTGTGAAAAACATTTTCTGCTTTATTTACTACCACCAGCATCCGCTCTAAACCCATCCCCGTATCAACACCCTTAGTTTCTAAATTACGATATTTTCCACTTTTTTCTTTGTAGTATTCATTGAAAACTAAATTCCAAATTTCAATATTATCCACGTAAAATTCCACCGTTGGACCACACGGCCCTTCTTCACCCGTTGGTCCCCAAAAATTATCTTCGCGTGAGTGTTCTTTATAAGTTAACCCCATTTTTTCTAAAATTTCGACCGATTCTTCATCACGCGGATTAATCTCATCTCCCTTAAAAACCGAACAATAAATTCTTTTTGGATCTATTTCGAGTTCTTTGGTTAAAAATTCATAGCCCATTTCGATTGTTTCTTTTTTAAAATAGCCGCCGAAACTAAAATTTCCTAGCATTTCAAAAAAAGTTAAGTGAGTATTATCGCCCACTTCTTCGATATCGGAAGTTCGAAAACATGGCTGGACAGTGACTACATTTTTGGCCGGTGCAGCCTCTGGCGAAGTATAAAATTTCTTAAATTGTTGCATCCCTGCCGTGGTAAAAAGAACTGATTGATCTTCGGGAATCAAACTCGCCGAGGGCACTTGTTTATGCCCACGTTCGACAAAAAATTGAATAAATTTTTGACGCAGTGTTTTTGAGTCCATTTTTATCTATTTCCTAGAATTAGTTTTTTGACATAGTCAGAAATATTAGAAAAACCAATGGCGACTGGATTTTTCTTTTCCGATTGACTTTGTGAGTACCAAGAATCGTAAATTTTATCATACATAATTTCGGTATTTTTAACTTTTTGAATAAAAAAAGTCGTTTCCGATGGCAGCCCCGTTACTCCATCCTTAAATTTGTCAGCTCGACCCACCCCGGCATTATAAGCCGCACAAATTAAATCAGTATTGCCACCATATTTATCAGATAAACCCTTTAAATACCAAGTACCATATTTAATTGAAGTTTCGGGATCTGTTAAATCACCCGTTTTTTCTCCTATTTCGGAAGCAATTGAATCAGCGGTACCTGGCATAATTTGCATCAAACCAACTGCGCCTACAGACGAAACAGATTTAGGGTTAAAACGACTTTCCGTATAGATAACGGCGGCGACAAAATTAGGTCGAAGACCCCGTTCCTCTGAGTATTTTTTAATTGAATCTTTATAATCTAAAGGATAAAGTAATTCACCCCAAATATGGGGAAAGAAAAAATAAAAACCACCTAAAATTACCACCGTAACAACAATGACGATAATAAATTTGACCAATCTTCTCATAAGTCCTCAAATTCATCTTACCAAGAAAGAATTGCTTTGTCGAATATTTTTTACAAAATTAAGCAACTTGCCTAATATAGTGTCTTCTTTTTACAAACTTCCACTTTTCAAACATTTCATATTTTCTAGATAAATACAAAGACGGCATTGGTGTATACATAAAGTCAAAAAGTCTCTGGCAATCTCTAATATAAAAATCAAAATGATACATATTTTGTCTAACGCCTTTAGCTTTTGTGGTATAAATTGGCTTTTCCTTTATTCCAAGCAGTTGCGACAAAATTAAACCTAACTTCTCGATAAAAATACGACTTGCTCCTGTAAAATGTGCTTTAATTTGTGGAGTGCCATTTACAACATAAATATAAACCGAACCATCAGCATCGAAATAGCCTCTTACAAAATCAGAAAAAAATTCTTTAGGTACTTTGATTGGTTTAAGAGTAAAAGTTTTTCGAGGATGAATGCCAAGTCTTCTCAAATCTTTACAAATTTCGGCATGACAAATTATTAATTGATAAGATACATCCCCTTGGCCATTCTGTTTAGAAGAAATACCATGATCAGAATTCATTGCATTTTTAAGAACTACTAAATGATTTTTATCTTTGGATGTTATGTTCAACATCCAGCTATTAATTCTGTTTTTTCGTTTATGAATGTTTCCATCTGCGGCAATATAACCTAAAATATAAGCCATGTCAGAAGACCATTGCTTAAAAAACTGAATATTTATATGTTTTTTGGGAGTCATTCCCATAATTTTGTTTTTAATTGCCGGGAGCGGGATTCGAACCCGCACGAGGTTTTGCCCTCAATAGATTTTAAGTCTACATTGTCTACCAGTTCCAACATCCCGGCCTATCTATATTTTACCTCAAAACTTACCTTATTTCAATAAAATCTCCCATTGTGTATCATTTAATTTTAATTCTGCTTCAATGGTAAAACCGGCCGCTTTTTTATGTCCACCACCACCAAAAAGCTTGGCAATTTTACCAATATCAACACTGTCTTTTTCAGTCCGAAGCGATGCCCTAATATTACCCTCTGGTGTTTCAAAAAATAAAATGGCTGCTTTAGAATCGGGAATTGAATTCATTAAATTTACTACACCCGCTAACTCATAATAAGTCGCCCCACAATCATCCAAATCCTGACGAGTAATAACCGAAGAGACAATTTGTAAATATTGATTTTTATGCAGTCTGGAAAGAGCCACTCCCCAAAGTTTTAAAGCCGCTACACTTTTATTTAAAGAAACATTTTTAGTAATAGTTTTAAGCCTTGCCCCGTGAGCCAAAAGTTCGGCCGCTATTTCTAAAGTTTTCGGACTAGTGTTGGAATGCTTAAAACCACCGGTATCAGTATAAATTCCTGTCAAAATGGCCGTGGCAATATCACAATTTAATTCGACCGGCAATTTTTTTAATATTTCCCAAACAATTTCCGAGGCGGATGAAGCACCTTGGTCAACAATATTAATATTAGCAATTTTCCACAAATCATTTTTAGGATGATGATCAATGTTGATAAAATTTTTAAAAACTTTAGCAAATTTTTTCAATCTTTCCGGAAAACCGGTCCTTCGCAAATCACCACAATCAATCACAATAATTACTTCAAAGTCACCAAATAAAATATCTTTTTGAATATTTTTAATTTGCGGTAAAAATAAAAAAGGTTTCGGAATTTCATCAATACAGACCATTGAAACCTTTTTACCAAGACTCTTTAGAGCAATGTAAAATGCAACTGTCGCGGCCAACGTATCACCATCTGGCTCAACATGCACCATTAATAAAATATTTTCGTAATTTTTAATTTTAGAGATAAGTTTATCAACTAGCATTAAGGATAATTACTTTTCTTTCTTCAGCTGGCAAATCATTTAAAGTAAATTTGAATTGATCTTGCCCCTGCGTATTTATACCCTCTTCTTTAGTAAAACTTTCTAAGTCTTTTTCATACATCGGAATCACTACTTTGGGATCAATTTGATTAATCACTTCCAAAGCTTGTTTTGTTTCGGTAAATGCGCCACCGCCTATGCCAATGAGCAAAACATCAATACCGCTTAATTTTTCTAATTCGCTGTCGGATAAAACTTTAGCTTTTTTCATCCAAGCAATCATCATCTTTTCTGAAAAAATCTCAATCGTGCCGTCAATAACTTCCATTTGAACTCCACCTGATTCATATTCGCCGGGTGTGTTTATTTTAAGATCGCCTAAAGAAATATTTTCACCAATTTTAACTGTTTTATTTCGAGTTTTAATCGTAAAGTTTTCTTTTGCCTCCCAAGTAATAATCATTCCTCTCCTTTTTTAGCCTTAGTTACAGTTTTTTTGAGCGTTTTTTTGGTTTTTTTTGGTTTTTCCACTTTTGCTTCTTCTTTTTTTACTGGAGTCTCTTTTTCTGCCACCGCTTTTAATGAAAGGCTTAATTTATGTAACTCTGGCTCAATGGACATAATTTTAAATTTATAAGATTTTCCTTCTTCAACGATGGCTTTAGGATCAGCTACCTTATCACCAAGCTCGGAAATATGCACTAAACCATCAATCGTGCCCAATTTTACAAAAGCACCAAAAGGAGTAATTTTAGTTACTTTTGCGTCCACCACATCACCAACTTTACAAGATGACGCTAATTTAAGCCAAGGATCTGGTTCTAGACGCTTCAAAGAAAGCGATAAACGATTATCTTCTTTTGAAATAACTTTGACCGTAATTTTCTCGCCAATTTTAAATTTGCTTTTTAAGTCATCAATGTGTTCCCAAGAAGCTTCCGAAATATGAACAAGTCCTTCAACTTCATCTGAATCAATTTTTATTTTGACAAATAAACCAAAATCAACAATTCCAGTTATTTCACCTTCCAAAACATCATCAATCTTAATACCTTTAATTTTTTCAAATTGAGCAATATCACCAGCCGCTTTTTCAGAAAAAATTAACTTTCCCGAACCCGGCTCAAAACTCAAAACTTTGACCTGTAAAGTCTGTCCGACTAAAGATTTTAAACGACTAAAAATTTCTTCACGATTACCAGAAGCTACTTTTGGATAGTGTGAAGTGGCTAATTGCGAAACCGGCAAAAAACCTTCGTAATCGCCAAATTGGCAAAGAAGACCACCTTTGTTGGCATCTAAGACTTTAATTGGTAAAACTTCACCTGATTCAAATTTGTCATGAAGAATTTTTGAAACTCTTTCTTTGTCGGCTCGACGAAGTGATAAAATAACATAACCTTCGTCATTTTCAATCGTTAGAACATAAGCTAGCATCTTATCGCCAACTTTAAAATCTCCAACTTCGGGTGAAAATTCTTGCTCTGGAATAATTCCAAGCGTAAACCCACCAACATCAACAATCATTTTGTTCTTTAAAATTTGGAGGATTTTTACTTCAGCTAATTCTCCATTGTGAATAGGCACAAGTCTACTACCCAAATTAGTGGCCAAATCTTTCATTGTTTCAGAATTTTTCATTATTATCCTTTATCCCATCCTTCGACTACGCTCAGGACAAGCCTTTTGGCTTGCCTTAAGGTAGGTATTTTTCAAAAGCTTTTCGCTTTTGATGTTCTTTAATTTTATAAGGTAAAATTTTAAATCTATACCAAACTATTGTCATTGTCCAAAAAGTTAAACTCAGCAACAAGATTAAAAGAAATAGTCTACTACCAAGATAAGGAATGCCTTCGTAGCGAAAAAAGATAAGAATTAAGCCAAAAGCACCACCAAATAAAAGCAAATTGATAATTTTGACATAAAGATTTTTCCAAATCTCTTCTTTTCTCTTTGATTTTACTATTAAAATCAACGCCGTCAGAATAAATAAACCAAAAACAATTGCTAGGTATTTATAAAAACCAACAGTTGTGGGCGTTATTTCGAAAATATAACTTTTTGTTAAGAATTTTTCAAAATTAATCATACGTGGTGCCTGGGGTGAGAATCGGACTCACGACACCATGATTTTCAGTCATGTGCTCTACCACTGAGCTACCCAGGCATCGTTAATTTTTGATAATTGTTAGGAGGCTGATATTTAGATCAAATTTATCTTAACATACATCTAGGAAATTATCAATAAACCCGCTTATTAGATATAATTAATTTATGACCAAACCCATTCAATATTTATTAATTTTTCTAAGTCTTTGTGTGGTTACATCTTTTATTTATATTTTTAAAATTACGACCGAAAAAATTAATGATTCAGAACCGAAAGTTTTAGCAACTTTTGAAAGTCTTAAAAAAAACGAAGATGAAATAACTTTTACTTTTGCCGGCGATGCCATATTTGGCCGAGCCGTTTACGACCAATTTGGCAACGATTTAACCAAAGCCTTTCGAGATTTAGATCAAAATTTTTTTCAAGGCGATATTAAAATACTAAATCTTGAAGGACCAATCGTAAATCAAAAATTTATCCCCGATATTACCCCTGATAATTTGGTCATGAAGTTCCCTCCTCAAACAAAAGATGCTTTAAAATGGCTTGGAATTAATACTGTAAGTCTCGGTAATAACCATACTTTTGACCAAGGCACAAATGTATTTAATTTTACCAAAGAACTGCTAAATAATAATCAAATTACCACAATCGGTAATTCGAAAAATTCCGCTGATTTAGTTCAAACTTTTCAAAAAGGAAATCTTAAAATTAGCGTTATCGCCGTTAACACTCTTGCCAACACACCAGATTTGGAAGAAAAAATTAAAGAACAAAAAGAAAACGGCGCTTTTGTTATTATTTTCCCTCACTGGGGAGATGAATATCAAACAATTCATAATCAAAAACAAGCAAGATTGGCTCATACTTGGATTAATCAGGGTGTAGACTTAATTATTGGTTCACACCCTCACGTCATTCAAGACGCCGAAATATATAAAGAAAAGCCAATTTTTTATTCTTTAGGCAACTTCCTTTTTGATCAAACTTTTTCCAGAGAAACCCAAAGAGGACTGGCAATTAAAGGCAAAATTAATGCCAAAAAATTAACCCTGGAGCTAATTCCCCTTGGCAGTTTGCATCTAAGACCATATGTTTTAGAAAACATTGAAAAAGAAAAAATTATCAATAATCTTAAAAAATCTTTAGGAGTTGAAACAAATAACTCAATAGAGCTAGATATTAACTAAATATCTTTTTACTAATTAGAACAGTCAAAAAGCCGTAGCCAAGACCAAAAATAATGCCAGCTAAAATATCAGTTGGGTAATGCATGCCGTTATGCAAACGAGAAAAAGCCATTAAAAGAACAAAGATTATGACCAAAACCCAAATCCACCATTTACGATAAAAATAAAGGAAAAAAGTTGAAAGGGCAACGGTAATCGCCATATGACCAGAAGGAAAAGATGAATCACTAAATAATTCTCCCAAAGGAATAATCGTATCAGCATGAGCAATGTACGGTCGTTGGCGGAAAAAAGCACTCGCCAAAGTTTGTTTTAAAATCAGATCATTGATAATAAAATAGATTACCGCTAATAGAACTACTCCCCAGAAAATTCTTTTACCATTGGTTTTATCAAAAATTAGGGCTAAAAGTGCCAGCAAAAACCAAAAAACAACCAAAAACGGGATCCAGCTAAAATAGAACGAGAAATTATCAACTATTGTCCCCGACCCAAGATGATTAAAAAAATAAACAATTTTGTATTCCATATTTTATTGGTGGGCGGTGAAGGATTCGAACCTACGGCATCTTCGATGTAAGCGAAGCGCTCTACCGCTGAGCTAACCGCCCTTGGTGCCCGGAAGAGGACTCGAACCTCCAAGCCCTTGCGGGCACATCCACCTCAAGGATGCGCGTGTGCCAATTTCGCCACCCGGGCATAGTTATATTATATGGGAAAAATATGAAAAAATCAATTAAAAAGAATGCCCCCGCGGTTAGCGGGGGCAAAAGACCATCAATCAAAAAAAGAAGATGGTCGCTCTCACTTTCTCGCCGCAACAGCAGCATGTAGTTACTATCTCTTCAGGTCGCTGAAAGCCCGGATAAGAAAGCTGGGCAAGTTGGCTCAAACCACCGCTTTTAAGGCGGATCTTAAAATAGATGACTGAATTTCGCCAAACTCGATAGTTAAGATGAGCCACCTCATTTGCCTCCACAACTAGAGGCAATCGCTTACTTCCAGGAATAGGTATTTGTGACATTCTGTCACCTCCGTTAGAAAGTGACAAAACCAAAAAATTCGCCGAAACGAACTCTGTGAGCACATTTCCGGCAACCCGGCTATCCCTCGATTACTCGAGTCGGACCCGTGGTTTTGCGACCCTGTCTTACAACAGGTGTGCCTTTTTCGGTCTTGTTAATTGTTACTATACCATATATAATACGATTTGTCAAGCCCTGTCATTCGACAGGGCGCAGACCCCGCATGCGACGCTTCTGCAATAACAGGACGAAGTCCGTTTTGCAGAAAGAAGTTGTGCTGGGGTCAAGAGTAGACATAAAAAACTGTGGATAAATGACTATGCTAAAATGAGCGTGGAAGGGGGGAACGAGCCAATGGAAAAACTATTAAATCGTCCCGATGTTACCGTCTCGGTCGTTGTTGGAGTATTCCAAGGTAAACTACTTGGCGAAGTAACAGAGCTGTCTTGCACTTTTCTCCCAGACTGCCCTTTCGCAGAAAAGTGTTCACAATCAGCTTCTCCTGACAGCCAATACGCCATATTAACCCCACAATTTCCACGCTCCAAAGTCACCAAACGAAACCTTCACTATTGTGACTGCCGACTCTTCGACAAAGATCGTGTCGACATCCCTCTTGTGGAAGCCTAACTATCTACGAACTCCGGGCAGCACCTCCGCTGCCCGTTTTTTTATTAAAAAACACTTTAAAAAAGTGTAATTTGGTGCCCCGGAGAGGAGTCGAACCTCCACGACCTTACGATCACATGCTCCTGAAGCATGCCTGTCTGCCAATTCCAGCACCGGGGCATAGATTACTTTTTTACCCTCTTGGTATTAATATACCACTTAGCCACTTCCAAAAAGCGGTCTGATTCTAAAGAACCAACAATTTTATCAATACCTTTAACGTCCTTAGAAACTTGATAATAAAGATTATCTTGTTCCACCACAAAAGCCGGAATCTCTTGATTTAAAATTTGCTGAAACTGAGCATACTTTTCTTCTCTTTTTTTAAAATCAAATTCTTGTCGAGCATCTTCTAAGAGTTTATCTCCTTGGACATTTTTAAAATTCGAAAGATTTTTGCCATCTTCTTTAATTTGCGAAGAATGCCAAAACGGATAAGGATCCGGATCTTCGCCATAATCTAGACCGTAAAGTAAAACATCAAAATCACGCTTAGGAATGACGGTTTTTTGTAAAGTAACATTATCTTTAATATCTAAATTAACCTTAATTCCATTTTTGCCCCATTTGTCAGCAATGGCTTTAGCCACATCCACATTTTTTTGGTTCGAAGATGTGACTAATCTTAATTCCAAAGCTTTGCCTGGATTAGAATTTTCCTTGAGCGCTTTTCGAACATTGATATCTTGTAAATCTTTATTGGAAAGATTAAAAAAGATTGTTAATTGTCGTGGTAATTTCATCTCAAATTTTTGGAAATTAGAAAGCATTTCGGTATCTGTGGTTAAAGCAAACCCATCAATTTCACCCCGCTTAGCCGCTTTCAAAAGACTATTTTGATCGGGGTATAATCTAAAAATTATCTTATCAATATACGGCCGGCCGGCATAATAATCATCACGTGCCGAAAGTTCAACTTCGTTCTTATTTTCTTTCGTAATTTTGTAAGGCCCATAAGGAAAAATTGGTTCAGTGGAAGTGTACAAAAATGGACTAAAAGGTTGTTTAAAAGTAAAGGTAAGAGTCGTTGGATCTGGGGTGGCCACTTCAATATCTTTCCAAATACCTTCACTCACAATTTGGTTCGCAAAATCCTCCGAATTAAATTGA
>JAMCZU010000005.1 GCA_023485405.1 Patescibacteria group bacterium | reverse complement strand
GTGACATAAATAAGTTTACCTTTAAAATTCTCATCATTTGATGAGGTTTTAAATTGAGGTATTTTTTCAGTTGAATGGCTCGCAGAAGGCTGGAGGTATGTTTTATTAAAATACCAAGCCAGCCCTCCGACGACTATTAAAGCCAAGAAAACCGTAATTATTTTTTGAGCCATTTTAGTAAATATATTTTACTGGGTTACTGTTGCTGTTGGTATAGGTGTTGCCGTTGCTGTTGGCGACGTTGTTGGAGACTTAGTCGCTGTTGGTGATGTCGTAGGTGATGTCGTCGCGGCTGGTGATACGCTGGTACTTGTTTTTGGTGTTGGCGACTTGGATGACTTCACTGTTGGCACTACCGTTGGTGATGCTACAGGCGTGCTGGACTTCTGGTAATAGTTAACGTAGTAATAATAGCCACCACCGGCTAGAATAACGATAACCAAGATAACCAGAAGCCATTTAAGCGCGCCGCCCTGTTGTGGTGCACCAGTTGATGTTGGTGCTGCGCCTTGGGGTTGATCCATAAAACCTCCTTTAGTTTTTTTATTTATAACTTATCTATATTCTATTATATATTATATCTAATTTTTGACAATTTCAATACCCCTTTCAATAATTCTCGTAGTTACGCATTAACAGCTGGGCCTGAAGTTGTCTCATTGTTTCAATTATAACAGACACCATAATCAAAACACCAGTCCCCCCAATCGCCAAGGTATTAATTTTCGTCGCTGCTTGAACAATAAAAGGCAAAATAGCAATCACACCAAGAAAAAGAGCACCCGTAAGGTTTAAGCGCGAAATAATTCGCCTTAAAAAATCAGCCGTTTCTTTACCTGGCCGAACACCAGGGACAAAGCCACCTTGTTTTTGCAAATTTTCCGCAATCTGATCAGGTTTTAGGACAATACCAGTGTAAAAGAAGGTAAAAACAATCACTAACAAAAAATAAATAATACCATAAACCAAATTATTACTTAGAGCAGACGAAAGCCAGCTAGCCGCGGCCGAAAGCCACTCGGAACGAGCCTGGGTTAAATATTTAGCCACCACCCCTGGAAAAATCATAATTGACATCGCAAAAATGATTGGAATCACTCCCGCCGTATTAACTCTAATCGGTAAGTGGGTATCAACACCACCATAGTTCAACAACTCCCTGGCTCGCCGAGCATAAGAAACCGGAATCTGTCGTTGACCTTCATTGGCATAAATAATTAAAACCACTACCCCAATGGCAATCAAACCAAAAATAATGAGACTGATAATTTTACCGGTGTCTAAAACCGCTAAAGTGTTTCGAACCTGCGCTGGGATACCAGCGACAATTCCGAGAGCAATAAGTAAAGAAACACCATTGCCAACACCATTTTCCGAAATTAACTCACCAATCCACATTAAAAGAATTGAACCAGCAGTAATAGAAATAAGCATTGTCACTAATTGTAATGGAGTCCACGACACCACAATTCCCTGGCTCTTTAAAAGCATTAACATGGCATAAGACTGAACCAAGGCTAGTGGTACCGCAAAAATTCTGGTCCAATAATTAATCTTTTGTTGGCCGGACTCGCCTTCTTTTTGCAACTCTTCCAAAGAGGGAATGACCATTGTTAAAAGTTGGACAATGATTGAAGAGGTAATATAAGGGCTAACTCCCATCATAATAATCGAGAAATTTGACATCGCTCCACCAGAAAACATATTTAAAAGCCCAAAAATCTGGTTACGATTAAAAAAGCTTCTCAGCGCTTCAGCATCCACTCCTGGTAAAGGAATATGAGCTAAAACTCGAGCAATCACCAGCATCGCTAGAACATATATAATTTTTTTACGTAAATCCGGTAAAGTAAAAATTTGTTTGGCTGTTTCGAAAAATTTCATTTAATATTTCCTTTTACTATTAATATAATACCTTTTTTAAAGTTTAAGTCAATGTAATTTTTGCTATAATATAGATCGAAGAGGATATATGTTTAAAAAAATTTTATTCATCTTAGTTGGTGTTTTATTTTTAATTCCAATCTCATCCTCAGCCCAAGATACAGAAAGAATATTATCTTTTGCCGAAAAAATCACCGTTAATACCGATTCAACCGTTCAAGTAAATGAAGAAATTAAATACTTTTTTCCAACCGCAAAGCACGGTATTTACCGCAATATTCCTTATCGTTATTTAGATAAAACAAAAAATAAATATTTTAAAACTGATATTAATAATATCCAGATCACTGACGAGAAAGATCAACCCTATCAATTTTCCACCACTAAAGAAAATAATAATCTCCAACTTAAAATTGGTAATCCAGATAAAACCATTTCTGGCGAACACACCTACAAAATATCTTACAAAGTCTCGGGAGTACTAAATTATTTCAGCGATCACGATGAACTTTATTGGAATGTCACTGGCAATGATTGGACAGTGGATATTGGAAAAGTCACGGCTGAAATTACTTTGCCGGCAAATATTGATCCAGGAAAAATTCAAGCCACGTGCTACACCGGGACAACAGGCAATGTTGAAAGTAACTGCAGTCAGAATATTTCCGGAAACCAAATTTCTTTTCAAAGTAATCAAGGACCATTAACCATTGTGACTGGTTGGAATAAAGGTATAGTCACACCGATCGAACGTCAATACGAAATCCAATGGCGCCACGAATCAATTTGGTTTTTACTTTTACCTTTATTTGTTCTGATATTTTTAATGATTCAATATTTTCGCGTTGGCCGCGATCCTTTTGGTCGCGGCACCATTGCGCCAGAGTTTGCGCCTCCAGAAAATTTAAGACCAGCAGAAATGGGAACCTTAATTGACGAAAATGCTTCCAACAAAGATATTACTGCCACCATTATTGATTTTGCCGTTCGCAGATTTTTAAAGATAAAAGAAAAAGATAAAAAATATACTCTTATTAAAATCAAAAACCAGGATGCTAATTTTAAAGACTATGAAAAAGAAATTTTTGACAAGCTTTTTTCTGAGGGTGACGAAATTAACGTTAGCAACTTGTATGAAAATTTTTCTAAATTATCAGAAGTCAAAAATAAACTTTACGAAGATTTAGTTAGTCGAAAATACTTCAGCGTCAGCCCCAACAAAATTCGCTCAACTTATCTTTTAGTTGGTTTTTTAATTATGATTTTGGCCGGGATTTTTTCCTGGCTTTCAGTGATTTTAATAGTGGCTTTGATTATCTCTGGAGGGATAGTCATTATTTTTTCTCACTTTATGCCCAAAAAAACTAAAGAAGGTGTCATTGCCAAAGAAAAATCTTTAGGTTTTAAAGAATTTTTATATCGAGCCGAGCGTTACAAGGTGCAATGGGAAGAAAAAGAAGGTATTTTTGAAAAATATTTGCCTTATGCGATGATTTTTGGCATTGCCGAAATGTGGGCTAAAAATTTTAAAGATATTTACAAAAATCCTCCTGATTGGTATGAAGGAGGAAATTTTACTACTTTTAACACGATTATTTTTGTTAGTTCTTTAAATTCTTTTTCAACTACGGCTTCACACTCCTTCTCGCCACCAGCCGCCTCAGGTTCTTCTGGTTTTGGCGGCGGTTCTTCAGGAGGTGGTTTCGGTGGCGGTGGTGGCGGTAGCTGGTGAAAGAATGTTAAAATAAAAAAGGAGGGAAAATGAATAAATTTTTAAAAGTTCTACTGATCATTGTTATTGCTGCAGTGCTAGGTTTAAGCGGATATGCACTTTACCAAAAATACTTTAAAAAAAGTTCACCTGTTTTAACCGAAACTTCTCCAACACCTACAGTTAAAGCTTTAGTCCTTCAAACTATCTTGGATAATAAATTTGGTTTTGTGGTTGGTGGCGAGCCAGAATCAATTTCACAAGTTAAAGACTACGGTGCTGCTTGGGTTCGACCTCATCCTGGACCATTTCTTTGGGATGCGATGCAAAAAGATGGCAGCGCCGATATTTCGTATGATAATACTGATAAATTAGTCAAAGAGGCACAAAAAAATCAAGTCGGAATTTTAGCCACGCTTTGGCCTTTCGCCAGCTTTGACCAAAAAACTCGGGCCAACAATGACACCTGTAAAGTTAATATTAACGATGAATTTTTACCTCAAAATGACCAAAAGGGTCAGGGTAATTATTTGCCTGAATATCGCTGTAACCCGCAAGATTGGGATAAATATCAAGCTTGGGTAAAAGCGGTGGTTGAACGATATGACGGTGATGGCATTTCTGATATGCCCGGACTGAAAATCCCCATTAAATATTACGAAGTAATGAACGAACCAGATTTAGGTGATACTCCCGATAATCGGCTTGATTTTTATAAAGAAGACGCCACCGCCTATAGCCAACTTTTAATTAAAACCTCTACTGCTATCCGTCAAGCTGATCCTGATGCTAAAATTTTAATTGCCGGCGCAGCTGGTGGCAGTAAAAACTTTCTCGATTTTTACCGTGAAATTTTTAAGAACAAAGAAACTTTAGCCGCTTTTGATTTAGGTAATGTTCATTGTATTTCCAATGACGAAGGTAATGATTTTAATGTTTCCGCTTACAAAAAAATGCTCCAGGAATTTGGTTTAACTCAAGATGTTTGGGTCACTGAAGCCGAAAATATGAAAGGTACCACTGCTCAAGAAAATGCCGATTTAGCCAAAAAGAGCACTCAAGGCGCCATTACTGCCGGTGCGAAAAGAATTTTTTATACCCGCAATAATTTTCAAGATTTTCGCACTAATATGTCAGAAAAAAACCAACCATCCGAAGAATCGCTTAAAGAAAGTCAACGGTTATATAAAGAAATCTTTTCTAGCATTAAATAAAATTAATAAACTCAATTCCCTATCTCATCAGCTTTTCTTTGTAAAAAAGCATCGGTGAGCGTATTTTTGTTTAAAGTATTAATCTCGTAAGGTGTTTGGGGAGAATATTCTTCTTTGTCAAGTTCTTTTTTAGAAGCAACAAAGACATCTGGATAGTTATAAACATACGGAAAAGCTTCTTTTAGAGAGTAAAATAAAATATCAGCATACCTACCCTTGATTGCACTAAAATTCCAAAAAGCAAGAATACCATTGTCATTCAAAGATTTACTTTCAGTTTTGAAAGCTTCGACAGTATATAACCCAGAAGAATGAGCTACTGTTGGATCTTCAATATCAACCAGTATAGTATCATATTCTAAACTTCTTTCTCTTAAATATTTTAAACCGTCGTCAATAATTAAATTAACTCTTTTATTCTGTAAAACATCTGTCATTGTTTTATTAGCTTCAACAACTTTTGGATTGATCTCAACCACATCTACAGTTTTAGAAGTTTCTGATAAAAGTTGCTTAAGTGTTAAACCGCAACCCAACCCAATATTCAATGTTTTGGCATCTTTTTTCTTTAAAGGTTCTATCGCATAACTTACCATCATTTTTTCAGAGGTATTGTCTGGATAATCCATTGAACACATAATTTTTTTATTAATATATAAAATCTTATTCTCAACTAACACTGGTCCGTATGGTGAATCAGAAAAATACTGAGCTCCCATATTTGACTGTCTGGATTTTGTTTTATTTAAAAAAGACAAATGGTCTTTCATTAACAAAAAAATTAGGATTAATATTAATACTAGCGGAATTAGTGCTATTTTTTTAGATTTTAATCTCATAAAGATAAGAATAGCCGATAAAAAATTTAGTAAAACTCCAAACAAAACTGTAAAGCTATGACCTTCTCGAGGAATTAGAATAAAGCCTGCAATAACAGATCCGAAAATAGCGCCGGCAAGATCGGAAGAATAAACAAAACCTGTAATATCTTTTTGATTTTTTTTAAACATAGTGGCCGCCAGTGGAAATATTGCTCCCAAAAAAATAGTTGGTAGTAACAATACAAATACACTTACTCCAAAAATTCCCCAATCAGAAATTCGAGGCATAATTTGTTCTAGTCTACTTAAAACCACAAAAGCGTAAATCCCAATGCATATTTGGAGTAAGCCAAAATAAATTTCCTTATTTTCAATTTTTAATAAGATTTTATAAATAATATACGAACCAATCCCTAAACCAAGCATAAATATACTTAAAACTGTTGAAATTGAGTAACTGCTCTCAATAAAATAATAAAAAAGCACATGAGTTGCCACAACCTCATAAATCAAAGCTGAAGCTGCGCTCAATGCTAGGGCGATAATAATATAGAGATTCTGGTATTTTTTAGACTCTTCCATTTTTTTATTATAACATTGGTCTTTTATCTTTAAAACTTTATCTTTATAATAGTAGTAGAAGAACTATTAGTTTTTCTGGTTTTTTGGTATATGGGAGGGAATTTAATGAATTTCAGCCGCGAAACTAATTTAGACAATCAAATCAGAAAAATCACTAAAAGCACTCGAGCTACTGTGCCAGTGATGATTCCATTGCACGATATTTTGCGGCACAAAGCTAATTGGTATTACAAGTGGCACTTAAACCCGTATTCATCAAGAATTCATTTTTTGGTTTTAATTTTATCAATAATCGGTATTGGTGCTGGTCTTTATTTTAATCTTTTTGGCTTACCTAAAATCACCTTCGCTGCACCGGCAACAGTAGGCACTTCAACTTCAAGCAATGCCAACACTTATTCTTTTCAAAGAAAAACTTTTTACGATTCAACCAATTCTAAATATTGGTCTTTTTATTACAATGGTTCTGCTATTGCCTATTATTATTCAAGCGACGGCGCATCATGGACAAGTTCAGGCACCATTGCAGTAAGCACTTACGATTTTTCAGTTTGGCGAAACGGTAGTGATGTTTATTTAATTTATAATAATTCTGGTATTCAAATTTATAAAGGAGCGTTAAGTGCTACATCTATAAGCTGGGGTACATCACAGACTGTTGATTCTACTACTGGCACTGGCAACGTTTACGTTACTCAAGATAGCAATAATAAAATTTGGACAATTTATCGGTATACTTCTCGTAGTTCGTCTGCCCATTATGCAAAAAGATCAACAAATGCTTCCGATATTACCGTTTGGGATACTAGAACAACTCTAGATTCAACATCAAGTGACCCACTTATTGTTTCGTTATTGTCAGGTGACGTTTATGCTATTTGGAATACCGGTGCCGGTGGAAGTATCTTAGGGAAAAAATACACTAATAGCACCTCTACTTGGGATGCTAGTGCCACAACTATTTTTGCTACGAGTGGATATATTTCTGCAGTTTCAGACTCCTCCGGCAATATTCATCTAACTTACAGTAACGCATCTAACACAACTTATTACATAGAATATACTGGCTCATGGGGTTCGCCTGTTACAATTGATTCCACACATTCTGGCATGTATGTGTCGATTATCTTAAATAGCGCTGATAATAATTTATGGATTTTTTGGAGCTATGGTGTTGATAATAATGTTTACTACAAAAAAGGTGTTTCACCTTATGCTTCAGGAAATTGGGATACTAATGCCACTTCTCTTTACTCAACTGGTGTCAACAACTTTGTATCGGCTGGTTATTATACCACAGGTAGTAAAGTCTTTTTGCAATGGCAAAATAGTAACGCAAGTCCATTTAATATTTATTTTGATAATAGTGTTAGTTCGGCTACTGCCGCCACCCGCTACTGGATTAATAACACCACTGGCAACTGGAACGATACGGCGAACTGGTCAGCCACCTCTGGTGGCGCTGGCGGGGCAACAGTGCCGGTGGCCGGAGATACTGCTGTTTTTGATAATGCTGGAAGTACTCACAATGGCGCATTAACGATTAATGCCACAGTCAATATTGGTACGTTGGATTTTCAAGCTGCTTACACTGGTGCTATTACTCAAGGTGCCAATACGATCACGACTACTACAGCGATGAATTTAAATGGTACTAACTTAACTGCCGGAGCAGACATTACCGCTTCTGGCACTTTAACTATTGGCGCTGGTAAAACTCTAGATTTAGCCGGTCATAACATTACTGTTACCGGCACTTATACCAACAATGGTACTCTCAAGATGACTGGTGGTGAAACCACAGTCTCTTTAACCAACGACTCGGCTCATGGCACTATTGAATACACCGGTACGACCGGGCCTTATACAATTAAAAATTTCACTTATTATGGTTTAAAAATAAATGGCGCGGCCACTACCTTTAACCAACCAGCAGCGGCCCTGACTGTTAACGGCACATTTAATGTTGCTGCCGGCACTTATGTTCAAGGTGGCAATAATTTGAGTGTTAACGGCGATTTCACATTAACAAATGGCACTACTTATACAAAAGGCACAGGTGCCGCCAAACTGATTATTGACGGCGGTGTTGGCGGCAAAACTTTTACGGATAGCAATACTACTAAACAAGATTTAGGTGCCTTGCAGGTTGGCGCTTCACCCGGCACCACTAATCTAGCCTCTGATATGTCTGCTTCCTCATTAACTATCCCAACCGGTGATATTCTAAATACTAAAGGTTATGAAGTAACCATAACAGGCGCTATTTCAATCACTGGCACAATGGATACAACCGACAATGGCGGTGCTGGCTATGAAGGAGATGGCTCTATTATTACTTCCGGCGGTACTTTTACCATCAATACCGGCGGTGTCTTTACGAAATGCACTCAAACCAGCCGAAGAAGTTTGGTGAAGATAAATGGTGGAGCAGCGGCTAACTTTACTTCCAATGCTCAAGATATGGGCGATTTTCAAACTTCAGTTGCCTCTACCAATGTCACCTTGCAAGATGCTTTAAATGCCGACGCGATTACGATTGATGCCTCCACTACTTTGACCGCCAACAACCAAAATATTTCTGTTGGCGAAAATTATGCCAATGCGGGCACTTTTACGGCTGGCTCTGGAACGGTGACTTTCGACAAAGCCTCTGGCACCCAAACCCTTAACTCTGGTGGTACTGGCACGGGATTTTTGTTCAATAACCTTACTCATTCCGGAGCTGGTACTTTGCAATTAGTGACCAACACTCTGGATGTCAACGGTACCTTCACCAACTCCTCCGGCACCTTTGATGCTGCCACTAATAATTTAAATATGACCTTTGCTGGAGCCTGGAATAATACTGGTTCAGCCACTTTCTCCAGAGGTTCAGGTTCAATGACTTTTGACGGTACATCAACATTAACTGATTCATCATCTGCTGCTGGTGATTTGGGGGCAGTAACTGTATCTATTGCTTCTACTTTAACTCTTGGATCAAATGCTAAAATGACTTCTCTATTAGGGGGTGGTGGTCTTGATACCTTTAATATGGGAGCAGGCTCCTATAATCTTACTTTAACCGGCACTGGCACCCCTCTTACTGTTACTATCTTCCAAAAAGGCACAGGCTCAACTGTTACTTATACAGGGACTACCACTGCTACCAATATTGCTTCAAGACCCTACAACAATTTAACCCTAACCCCAACGGCTACCACGACTTACAGTTTGGCTGGCCACTTGTATGCTGCTATTTCTACCGCCATGACTGGTACTTTAACTATCAATAACTTTGCCACTCTGACCACCACTGCTTCAAATTACAATATTGATTGTCTTAATCTAACCGTTGCTACTGGCGGCACTTTAACGGCTAATGCTTCCACTTTTACCTTAACTGGCAACTGGAATACCGCCAGCGGTACCTTAAATGCCAATACTTCAACTGTCATTATGACCAATACTGGCACGATTGATGCCACTTATTCAACGGCTGGTGCTTTTAACAATTTGACTTTAAATCCAGGCGCAGGAAAAACGATTACCATGAATACTCATTTTCGAGTAGTCGGCATTTTAACCTTGCAAAGCGGCACTTTAAATGGAGCGGCAGCAGGCAAAGTCATTGACATTGTCAATCCTACCGCTACGGCTTACTCAAATACCGGCATGGCTTTTGGCGCCAATATACCAGGTGTAGAGATGTTTATGAGCGGAGCGTCGAGTCTCGCCCCGACTATTATTCCCGGCGGAGTCAACACAACCTACCCAAATCTAGTTTTTTACGGCCTGATTAACAGTGCCACTGGTTATGGTAAGTTAAATGGAGATATAACGGTTAACGGCAATGTTAGTATTGCCTCCATTTATGCCATTGGTACTGGATATGTTGATACTAACAGTTACAATATCACCGCCACTTCTTCTTACACTCAAATAGGCTGGGGCGGAACAAGCACCGGTACTTTAAAGTTTACCGGAACTTCAATCTTTAGTACTTCCAGTTTGATTATTAATGCCGGTAGTGGCGCATGGCATAATACGGTAGATGTTAGCTCTGGATCAAATACAATTAATATTTCTTCCAACTATGCCAATAGTGATACCTTCACCGCTGGTACTGGCACTGTCAATTTCACTGCTACAAATACCGGTCATACAATTAATCCAGGCTCATCTTCTTTCTATAATCTTACTTTCAGCGGCTCTGGCGGCGCTTGGTCACCGCTGACCAACACTGTTACAGTTACAAACGATTTAACGATGGCTGCTGGTACATTTAATACCGCAACCGGTACGGCCAATGTAACGGTTAATGGAACTGTATCTTGTGGTGCTTCATGCGGCACAATTAATATGACTTCTACCAATACTTTCACTCAACGAATAGGTGTGGCCAAAAACTTTGGCACCAATGTTGCCGTTGCCACCAACTGGACATTTAATAATCTCAATTTTGAAAATTCCTCGGCCGGAGACTTAACAGTTACAACTGCTTCGATTGGCACCGGACAAATAATTATCGGTGGAACCCTTACCATAGGTAATGCTTCCGATACCAACAAAACAACTCTTGACGATGAAACCAACGATCGTATTATTGCCGGAGGTAATTTAGTCATTACCTCTAAAGGTGCACTTTCAGCTTCTTCCACCGCTGCCACTTCTTTTGCCGATGTGACCATAAATACTGGCGGCACTCTTACCGCCAACGCCTCCACCATCACTGTCAGTGGCAACTGGGATTCTTCAGCTGGCACATTCACCTACGGCACTTCCACAGTTAACATGACCGGAACTGGCACAAAGACTATCAACCCTCCTACAACCAATTACTGGACTGCGAAGTTCTTTAATCTGGATGTTGGCCAGGTGACAGGCAAGACTACTCAAGCGCTCTACCACTTTGGCGTTGCTAATCAGTTATACGTCGGGTCTGGTACTTTTGATCTTAATTCCAAATCAATCTATTTCTATGCTGGCGGTAATCCGATAGCGATGAACGCTTCGGCTACTTTTGGTACAGGCAATGGTACGATTCAGATGATTGCCGGGGTTAATCAAAACTTACCCGCCCATACCTACAATATTGCCACCTTCAGGATGGTAGCGAATAACAATATTGTCACTCAAACCGGCGATGTTACTATCACCGGTGATCTTTATGTTGGTGATAACTACGACAATGCCATTACTGTCACTTACAATACTAGTAATTTTGTTCTTAACGTCAACGGTAATCTCAATATTACCAGGTCTACCTCAACTTTAAATCTTGGTTCTTCAAATATGACGGTTGGGGGCAACTGGACTAATCCTTCCTCTGGGGTATCAGCTGGTACCGTGAGTGGTACATCAACAGTTACTTTTAATAAAGCGGTTGGTACCCAGACTCTTAATTCCGGTGGAACAGGGGCTAATCAAGCTTTTAACAACCTCACTCACTCCGGCGCGGGCACACTTCAGCTTTTAACTAACGCTCTTAAGGTCAGTGGTATTTTCACGAATTCTAATGGCACTTTTGATGCCAATAATCTTAATGTCAATGTGGCCGGGAATTTTAACATTTCCGGTGGCAGCTTCTCGCCTAAAGTTGGTGGTGGCGCCACGACTCAAACAGTTACCTTAGATGGAGCAGGTGGCAGTACTCAAGCTATTTCTGGTTCAACCACTTTTAACCATTTAACGGCTACGACTGCTGCTGCCAGAACTTTGCAGTTTACGGCTTCTTCAACCACGACGGTTGCTGGCACATGGACGATCACTGGCGCCGCAGGGCAACTTATTACTTTATCCTCATCTGCCGCCAGTGCTTGGACAATTAATCCTACCGCTGCCAACGTTAGTTATGTTAACACTTCATATTCTACTAACACCGGCATTCATTTTTGCGCGGCATATTCAACTAACGGTGGAAACAATACCACATGGAGCTTTTCTACAGGTGCAACCTGCAATGATTCAATTACATTAAATGTTGACAATAATTCACTTACTTTTGGTAATCTTTTGCCTGGCAATGTTTTTACCGGCACAACCATTACCACTGTAACCACAAACTACGGCAATGGTTATACTCTTGGTGTAAATGATAATATAGCTGGAACCAATTCAGCCCTAGTCCACGACGATGGCGTCACTTATATTGCCGATTATACTGGCACTATTACCACTCCGACACTTTGGAGTGGTACTGGACTTGGCATTTGCGTTTACGCTGCTACTAACAAAGATACTGCCAAATGGGGAACCGGCACAACAGAAGCTGATTCAAATAATAAATATGCTGGGGTACCTCAAGCTACCACTACTATTAATAGTAAGACTGGCTCTCCAACCACTAATGACCAAGCCTATATTGGCTACAAATTAGTCGTACCTAACACCCAAAAAACCGGTAATTATTCAGGAACAATTACTTACACAGCCACCGGTGTTATTTATTAACCTGTTGTGTTTTCTTTTTTCAGATTATACAATCCAGATAATGAAAAAAATTACACCGAAAAATAAAATTGCCGTCATTGTGCCAATTTATAATGAAGAAAAAATAATTGACCTTGTTATCTTAGAACTAATAAAAGTTTGTCAAAAATTAAAAGCGGATATTTTTGTGATTAACGACGGCTCAACTGATAATACTTTTAAAGTGGTAAAAAAATATTCATCAGTAGCTAGAATCATTAATTATAAAAAAAATCGAGGTAAGGGTTTTGCTTTAAGACTAGGTGCGTTGCACGCTTACCGACAAAATTACGAGGTAATTATTTTCTTTGACGGTGACGGTCAACTCCACCCGAAAGATATCACAAAACTAGCTCATCAACTAAATCAAAAAACAGATCTAATTATCCACCATCGAATTATTAATTTTAGAACTTTGCCTCTTTCAAAAATTGGTCGCGGTACTGTCAGATGGCTTTTTAATAATTTATTTGGAGTTAATATTTTTGATCATCTCTCTGGTCTAAAAGCCTTTCGAGCGGAGCGTCTACCATTAATTTTATGGTTAGCAGATGATTACCGCGTTGAGGTAGAAATTTTAGCCCGAGCTGTTATAAACAATCTTCGTTACAAGGTTATTAAAGGTCCTTGTGATAAAAAATTATATCGAGGTATTGGCTGGCAAGATGGTTTAAAGATTTATTATTGGATTTTTTGGTGTTATTTCAATCGCCATAAATTTAAAATCAATGGTGAAAATTTCTTAAATAATTAATCAATAGTTGAATATTACAGAAAAAATTAATTAATTACGCACTCATAAACAAAACCGTCGCAGAACAGAGGACTTATTCTGGTAAAAAACTTTGATAGAAGTATATCCGCAATCTTTTTGCCGAAATTTCCTTCTTTTGAATACCAATAAGGATAGATGTCTTGAATTACAATGTTATTTATTTTCAAAAGATTCTCCATATTTTTAATTGAATATGAGCACAGATGATGCGGTGAAAAAATTTCACGCCGGAAAATTGTGGTAAAAAAATGTGCCCACATAAAAGGGTTTGGAGTTGAAATTAAGATTTTAGTTCCTCTACGAAATGTTGTTTTTAAACCTAAAATCGCCATGCCAGGGTTAGGCAGATGTTCGATTGTATCAGGAATCAATACCGTTTCTACTTTTTTGAGAATCTTTGGGTCTATTTCGTAACCATTTGGATATTGAATGTCGCCAAAAAAAATATTCTCGAAACCCAACTGTCTTAATTTTTTTAAAAGTTTTCTATTAATGTCTATGCCAAAACATTCTTTTGCGGAGTCAGAAACGATTTCGTGTAAATATCTCTTTTGTTTTAATTTTTCATTTATAAGATTAAGATCATCATCAATACAGCCAAAATGTGCAACTATTTTTCCTCTAGTCAAATCTTTTAAAATTTCATCGCGCGCTCTAATTTTATTTTTTAAAAAAATCTTTGAAATCATTTTTTGAAATTCCTCAGCCAATTTAATAAGAGTTTTGTATACAGCTTAGCTGATTTAGGTGATAATGCTTTTTTAAATACCACAAAAAATACTTTTGGACGTAGATAAAATCTCAGGTTGGCATTTTTAGTAATTTGCTCTAAATCTTTATTAGAAAGCTCCGGATAGCTAATTTGAGCAACACTAGCAGGATTTATATCATCATTCTTAATAATCCAATTTTTCTTCTCGGCCACCTTTCTGAATTCTGTCCCCGGGAAAGGCGTGGCAATCGAAAACATACAATAGTTTGAAGGCAAGCTTAATGTTTTTTTGACAGTATCTTCAATAATTGCTTTACTTTCTTTCGACGATGTTCCTAGCATAATATTTATTTTTGGCTCGATTTTATATTTTGACAACAGTCGAATAGCCTCTAAAATAGTTTCTACTTTAATATCTTTTTTAATATCATCTAGGATATCCTGGTTAAAACTTTCAGCCCCAATATCAACATACTTACATCCAGAGTTAGATAAATCTTCAGTTACATCTGCGTCAAGTAAACGATCAGCCCGCGCTAAAATTCCGTATTTTAACCCAAGTTTTTTAATTGCTTTAGCAATTTCGATGGTTCGTTCTTTTCCAACAACAAATTGATCGTCAATAAATGAAAATTCATCATAACCTTGCTGCTTAATTAGTTTTAATTCTTCTATCACATTTTTAGTGGAACGAATTTTTACCGGCGGCTTTTCTTTGTGATACTTTTTCCACTCCAATTCTCGTGCCCAAGAAATCGAATTTGGAACACAAAAATAACAACGATTAGCGCACCCGCGCGAAGCCAAAACATTGGTAAATTTTTTAAGATTTAATTTTGGATTAAAATATCTTTCATTATCAAGTTCACGTGCCGGGAATGGTACAGAATCTAGATTTTTAATTATACCAGCCGTTTTATTATGATAAACAGTTTTATTGGTTTTATACGAAACACCTAACGTTGCTTTAGGTTTTAAAATCGCTTGAGCAATATAATGCTCCGTTTCACCTCTTAAGACAAAATAGTTTTGGAATTTTAAATATTTTTCCGGATAAAGCGTTGGATATGGTCCAAAAAAGAAAGTTTTTTTATTTTTTATTTTTTGAGCAATTAGCATATCGGTCTCAAAAGAAAGAATCACACTGTTAATTAAATAAATGTCTGCTGGTGGTAAAGATACTTTTTCTTTTATTTTGCATAAAGTAACATCATGACCTGCTTTTTTTAGCACTGCCGCATTATAGAGTGTCGCTAAGTCTGGTGTGGAATAAAGGGTGTAAGAACAACCATAAACTTTATCTGGTACTCTTTTTCCTTGATAATTTTGGATAAAAATTATTTTCATTTACGCCCTTTTAAACAATCCATTAGTAAATCCTACTACCCAAACAATATTTCTTAGTACAATTAAGCCTATAGCTGGAAACAAAAACCAATAAATTGATTTCTTTTGAAGATAAATTAAGAATTGATAATTAAGTAGTAAAATAGCAGCCAACAACACGAAGGCCCACTCGATCCTAATAAAAATAAAAACTAAAAAAGATAAAGTAAATATTGGTTGCAAAATTAAATAACTTGGAGAAATTTCATCACCAGAAAGTGCCTCTTGACGCATGGATTTAGCTAAAACGGTATGATTTTTTGTCATTTGATATTGTTGTATCAGATATTTTTTTAAACTGTTTTTGTTACCATGATAACAATAAGTTTTTCGAGTTAAATAAAATTTAATTCCGTTTTGTTTTAAATAAAATGAAAGTTGGTGGTCATAAGCATAGAATAAATTTTCGTTAAACTGAAAATTTTGAATGATTGAGGCTCGAAAAGCTAAATTGCAAGTAGAAAGATGATAAACAAAATTTGGTAAATTTTGATAACGGCTTTCGATTTCTATACCAGCTAAATAAGCTACCAAGCCATTATTTTTATCTGCTAAGATCGGCGCACCAATAATATTTTTGTCAACCAAAAGTTCAATCATAACCTGAACCCAATTTGGTGCTAAATAAGTATCTGAGTCAATTAAAGCAACGTATGGTGTTCGCACTTTTTTTAAAGCATAATTTAGACTGGTTGCGGCACCCTTTTTTAAATGCGGCGGCTTAATAATAATTTGGCTGTTAGTTAGTTTCTGACACAGTTTAATTGTTTGATCAGTTGAATTATCGTCAATAATTAATATTTCAAAATTCTGATTAACTTGATTTTTTAAAGCGTTTAAAGTTTTAACAATATAACATTCCGAGTTATAAGTAGGAACAATGATTGTTAAATAAGGTTGGATTATGTTCATGTTTTAGATTATAGCATAGTTATTTGATTTGTATATCTTGGTCATCTGCTTAATATAGTATATGATTAAAATATGAAGTTTCGCAATCACAAAATTTTATTTTTAATTATTGTTGGTACTATTTTTATGTTTTTATTGACTCTAACCAAAACACGGGCCAGTAATACTGGACCTGTAACTTTAACCACTGATGTTCAAGAAGTAATCGCTTTAGCATTATATGATAATTCTTATGATTTTGGCAATCTAACGCCAAATATTTCCAAGAAAGGTCCGGCGGGATTTGCGGCTGGAGTCACTACTAATGCCAATAATGGATATAATTTAAGTATTAAAGATGATATTCCTGGCAATGGTTCGTGTTTACTTCACACTGACACCGTGACCAGAATAATTGATTTTCCAGCAACTGTGGCTGCTCCCGAAATTTGGAGTGATGGTGCAAGTTACGGTTTAGGCTTAACTCTTTTTGCCGCCGATACCGGGAAGGAAGCAAAATGGGGCACGGGCACAACTTATAATGACATTTTTAATAAATACGCCGGAGTTCCTCAAAATACCGCCATTTTTCACACATCTTCAGGCTATAAAACCAATGAAGATCAAAGTCATATTTCTTTTGCCCTTAATGTTAATTCCGACCAAAAAACTGGTGTTTATAGCGGAGAAATGACTCTTTCAGCCACGGCTAATTTATAAATATATTTCATCACAAGACTGTGCTATATCTATTGATTTTTTAATTTCGATCTTTAAGATTAGAGTATGAAGAAAAATACCAATATCATTACCACATTTTTAATTGTTTTCTATCTTCTAGTTAGTGTTTTCATTTATTTTTTCGATTTTGTGGATGCATCCTCATGCAGCCTTAAGCAAGGCTGCTTAAAAATTGGATCTCACCTTTGGCAAATTCATTTACTTGATTCCCATCGTTACTATTTCGAAGCTTTTAAAACTAGTGTCGGTTTAAATTCTGATAAATCTTATGTTTTAAATCCTGTTATTTACATTGTTATTGGTTTACTTTTTCTCTACGGCGCAAATTTTTTCTATGAAAAATTTATTCAAAAAGAAAAACAATTTGTTTTAAGACTATCGCCATTTTTAATTTTTCTAATTTTTACTTTTATTTTTGGCTTTATTTATGAAAGATGGCTTAATTTTTATAATCTTGAAACACCAATTAAATATCAAAGCATTTTTTTTAAATATCCATTACTAATCGCGCAAGTATCTACTATTGTATTGTTAGCAATTTCTTTTGGTAAAAATATTATTGGACGTTTTTTTAGTAAAATCTTAAACTTTAAAAATATTCTCGCCGAGTTCTTGCTTTCTTTTGCCTTTGGCGTAATGACAATAATTTTTTTACTTTTTGCATTAGCTCTTTTTAAACTTTTGATTTTTAAATATGTTTTAGCTCTTTTAATTATCATTTTAATTATATCTTTCAAACAAATATATTATTGGCTAAAAATATTCTTCAAACAAAAATTTATTATTAAGACTAATTATCTTGACCCCTCTGTTTTTCTTTTTTTACTAATATTAATTTTTACAGCCAATAATTTTTTAGAGTTAATTCGACCATTGCCAATCGGTTTTGACGATTTGACAACTTATCAAAATAATTCTCATGTAATGGCAGAAGAAGGAAAACTTTTAAGTGGTATTATGAGTTATTACTGGGAACTGTTTGCCAGCTTAGGCTCTATAATCTTTAAAAGTGTCAATGTCAATCTTTTAATATCATTTTTAGGTAGTATTTTTTCTTTAATAGCGTTTTATCTTGTCAGTAAAACCTACTTTCTTTACAGAGATTTCGTTGAGGAAAAAGCCCGAAAATCAGCTATGCTTTGTGCTGCTATTTTTTACACTTTACCGATGACCGTGTTTCAATCATCAAAAGATATGAAAGTTGATTTAATTTCTTTTTTCTTTGCTTTGATAGCACTTTATTTATTCTGGCAATGGAAGGTAAATTTTTTAAAAATTAGGAAAGATAATTTTAGCTTGCTCTACATCGTCGCATTTTTAGTTGGCTTTGCTTCAGCCATTAAATACACTAGTTTATTCTTCTTGA
>JAMCZU010000021.1 GCA_023485405.1 Patescibacteria group bacterium | reverse complement strand
TTATTATAACACGGCTGGTAATTTTAAGCACCCTAGCAATGGGTGGAAAAAGAGACCTTGACAACGATCTAAGCTCAATTTATGTTATAAATACAACTTAAAAATATTAAGAGAGCAGGAAGGGATCTGGCCCATTGCCTGCCAACAACCCACTTCGATCAAATGTCGAAGGTTTGGGTGCTAAATCCAGTCCGCGATTAGCGGAAAGATATGCTCCGATATTTTGTCGGGGAAGTTTCTTTTCTCACTACTTGCGGTGAGATTTTTTTAAAACTAGAAGGAGAATCTTATGATCAAATTGTTTACTTCGGAATCGGTGACTGAAGGTCACCCAGACAAAATGGCTGATCAGATTTCAGACGCCATTTTAGATGCCATCATGAAAGAAGACCCGCGCGGACGGGTGGCTTGCGAAACACTTTTAACTAACGGAATTTGCATGATTGCGGGGGAAATTACAACCAAGACTTATGTGGATATTCCCAAAATTGCTCGCAACGTGATCAAAGAAATTGGTTATACCGATGCTGAGCAAGGCTTTGGTTACGAAACGTCCGGGGTGGCCGTGGCGATTAAAGAACAGTCGTCGGATATTGCTCGTGGCGTTGATTCGTATAAAGAAAAAGATGCTACAGGTGAAATTGTGACTGAAGATTTGGAGAATTTAGGCGCTGGTGATCAAGGATTGATGTTTGGTTATGCTTGCCAAGAAACAAAAGAATTGATGCCTTTACCGATTGTTTTGGCTCATAAACTTTGTCAACGCTTAGCCGAAGTGCGCAAGAAAAAAATTATTAAGGGTTTACGGCCCGATGGTAAATCACAAGTGACAATTGAATATGAGGACGATCAGCCGGTGCGGGTTTATTCGGTTTTGATTGCGGCGCAGCATGATCCGGAAGTCTCGTCGGTAAAACTTAAAAAAGAAATCATTGAAAAAGTGATTAAAAAAGTAGTGTCGGAAAAACTAATAGATAAGAATACTAAATTTTATGTTAACACCACTGGTCGGTTTGTGGTGGGTGGACCGCAAGGCGATACGGGGTTAACGGGGCGCAAGATTATTGTTGATACTTATGGTGGCACGGCGCGACACGGCGGCGGAGCCTTCAGCGGTAAGGATCCAACCAAAGTTGATCGCTCAGGGTCGTATGCGGCCAGATGGGTGGCTAAAAACGTGGTCGTGGCGGGATTGGCCGAGCGGGCTGAAATCCAAATTGCTTATGCTATTGGTCGGCCAGAACCGATGTCGGTAAGGGTAGATACTTTTGGTACGGGAAAGTTTGAGGACGAAAAAATTGCCCAAGCGATTACCAAAGTTTTTGATTTGCGACCCGGCATGATTATTAAAGAGTTGGATTTAAGAAGACCTTTATATCAAAAAGTCGCGGCCTACGGCCATTTTGGCAGGCCTGAGCTTAACTTGCCGTGGGAGAAGACAAATAAGATCGAAGAACTTAAAAAAGCTCTTAGCTAAATTATTTTCGTCTTACTCTTGTCAATCCTCCGCACGGAATAATTTTAATATTCCGGGCAGCGAGTTTGTCTAAAAATAAATTCATGCCGAGTGAGTCCGAAGAAATATGGCCAGCAATAATGACATTGAGGTGATTTTTGCTGGCTTCTTCGCGGCTTTCTTCTTTCATATGCATGTCAATAATGGTGCCCACACCGGCCTTGGCCAGTTCGGGATAAATTTCTTTGCCGCCAGAAGTACCACCGGTCATATTAACAATAATTTTACCAGTCCGATTCTCAGGGCTACCGGCAAAAATTTGTGGGCCAGCATTATTGAGTGTAGCAATTTTATATTCCGGAATTTTTCTTAAAAGTTCTACTGTTTCACCGACAGTTTCGGGTTTTTTACGATCCATCAATTTTTGTAAAAATTGAGAAACTAAATTGTCGGCCGGCGTGTGAATATTCATAATTGGCAGATTGGCCAGTTTGGCCGCATCAACTGTTCTCATATGATTAATGGGGCTGAGTGAATGGCCAACTTGTTCGATTCGCTTTGTCATGACACCTTCAGCGATATTAATGGGGACACCATAAGCGGCCATCATATCGGCTTGCATTGCCATCACTTCGTCAAGGGCGGCGTACGCCTTGCCAATTGGATGATGAGTAATAATTAAATCTGGTTCAAGGTTCTTAGTCCTTTGTCCTTCGCACTTCGTACTTAAGGCGCTGATAAGCGCTATTTCGGCTTCTTCGGTATCAATGCCTGTTAAAATAGTTTTGACTTGCAAACTTGGATCGCCAAAATGGAGGCGGCTGTCGGCATAAGGATTAGTCATATTTTCGCGATCAAAAAATTCGCGGTCATCACGATTAAGTTTTTGATATTTTTTCTTTTGATTTAAAAGCCATCTTTCCACACCGCGCTTGCCGCGAGGGTCAGCATTAATCCCAAGTTCAATGGCTAAATTGTAGATTTGTTTAATGGTCATATTTTTTCGTTAGATAAAAATTCCGCGGCAAATGTCAATTTGCCTATAGCAGAATAATATAACAGACAAGTACATAAATGTCAAAGTTCTAAATCCTAATTTCAAATAAAATGTCCAATGTCAAATTATCAAATAACTAATGATTTAGACATTTAATCAATTTGAATTTTTATTCGACATTAGTTCATTAGGATTTTGTCATTATAAAAAATCCCCGCCTTTTGAGGGGCGGGGAGAAATTGGATGTCTCTTGCAAGACATGGTTACTTTAGTTGTTTGATCTTCTTGATCGCTGCCTTAAGGCGCGATTTAGAGATGCCTGTTCGGTTGACTATGTTGTCGGTTTTCCCGAGGTCGGCGGTAATGTGGTTGAGCAGGTCATCTGGGGCATAAACATGAAGCTCATCGAGCTTTTCCTGCTCTTCGGTGGTGAGACCATCAATTATCCCCTCAAAGGGGCTGGGGTTGGCCTTGCCGGCTTCGTCGGCTTTCAGTTCCGCACTGAGCGCAGCTAGGGTGGCGGCAGCGTTGGGGTTGGCGTCAGCCAGCGAAAGCTCGCTGTGCTCGCCGTTGATTGGGGCGAGCTTACCCTTCGACTTTGCTGGTGGCTTGACATGGGCGGCAGGTTTGACTGCCGTAGTTGGTTTGTCTATCGGCTTACTGGCCGACGGCTTACTTACCTTACTTGTCGGCGTAACAGTTGCCGTCTTCTTGACCGGCTTGCTGGCAGGCTTGCGCAGGTAGAACATCTTCTCTAACTCTGCGCGATTCTTGCTTGTCAGGCAAGAATTACACTTTCTGATTTTGCCGAATGGTTCAGGGATCTTGACGGTTGCCCGCTTTCCGGCGATCCTTCGTCGCTCAACGTCCTGGATAGCGAAAGCTACCCATCCCTTGAACCAGATGGTCAAGTCCCGTAGATTGTTACGGGTTTCATCAGCTATTTCGAGTAGTCTGTTGCGATCGTCGGTGTTGACCAGGTTAAGACTGGCAATATAGTCGGGATGGAGAAGTGGGAGCAACTCGCGGGACGCCCATCGCTCCAGTTCTCTACAGATTGTTTCAGTCTGCGACCTGATGTCGGAAAGAGTGAAGTCATCAGCTTCGAACAACCCTCTGAAAGGGTTGTCTACTACCTGGAAAACGGTCCACCATTGACCGAACAGTCTAAACTGCGGCAGGTAGGAGTAGTTGGCTTCCTCTCCGTTGCTCTCGTAAGTTTCGAGGGCGCCGTGAGGGATTTTCTCGAGAGACAAAGAGCCAACTGCACCGGCGATATAGAAGGTCCGGGTGCAGGTTGGTCGCAGTTCAATCGAGCCAGCTGGGACGGTAATTGCGCCATCTTTTGCTGGTGGCATTGTCCATCCCTCGTGGGGAAGAATGGTCTGACCGGTCTTGGGGTGTTTGCCCCAGTATCGGCCCTTATCTTCCTTGAAGGTGACGTCGAAGTTGGGTACGACTGGCTTGTCCTGCCATTCGTTTCCGGCCATTGTTTCGTAGCCGATCGGCACGGCTTCGATGATCGAAGCATTGGGTCGGCGGCGAGCATAGCAGGTGTACTGAGTGCCCACCTTGGGTTGGAAGGCGGCTACCGGGAAGATCCGGATGAACTCGTCGTCAAGTTCCATTCGAGCAACGAATTTATCCTCGTCAACAGGGATAAATTTTACTGACTCGGGGGCGTAAGGATTCGCCTTCACGGCCCGAAGAAGAAAAGGTCCGGAGAATTTTTCCCGAACGATTTGCTCTAACGGTACAGCTTCTTTCTTGTTTTCCATCTGACTGACGCTCCTTTGGTAAAAATTATCCCCGCTCCGAGTGAGAGCGGGGATATCGGAAACGTTGTACTAGGTTCTCTTGAGGAAGGATGCGATATCTTCCTCTCGTTCGAGCCGTGCGCGTACTACCTTTGTCTCAAGGGGCAAGCCCTCAAGGACAAGTAAAACGGCGGTGCTCTCGATAAGTTGTTTATTGGTCCTGGCTTTGCAGAGCCCAACAATCAATTCGGTCATTTGCGTTTCCCACTCGGGGATCGTTTTAGCGATAGCGCTACTGTATTGTGAGGCCTTCAGGCCTTTGACGACCATTTCCTTATTGAGCCGATTAACGAGAGGCTTCACGGCCTCCTTCGAAAGGATAGTTTTGTTGGGGTCAGAATCCCTTTCGAAGTAGAAGTTAGTGACCGTCCCGGTCAAGTTATCTAACCGTCTTATTTCTGCTTCGCCGAGTTGCTTTTCTCGACATTCATTGATCGCGTTGCCGAGCCGTGTGCAGGCTGCTTCGTTAGAAGCAAGCATTTCCGCCAAGCTTATGACAAAGCTAGGGTCGCGCAGTCTTGCTTCCAGCTCTCTGGAGACGCTGGCCGGAATATCGTTGCCGGCGCTCTCCAGCTTGAGGCGAAGGTCGGAAAGCTTCTCGATGCCGAGAACTGTGCAGATGGTTAAAGAGGTAATCTCCTGAACCTTCTCAGCGAACTTGGGCGCCGCCAAAATGGCGTCTCTGATGACGATGACTAGCTTGGTCGCAAGACCGTTCGGAAACAGTCGGCCAAGCAGCTCGCCTTCTTGCGATGTAAACTCTGTTTCTGTCATTTTGTTCATCTCCTTATCTGTGTTATCTGCAACTATCAGCTTATCTTATCCGCAGAAGCGGTCAAAACAGGAATTAAGTGAGCAAAATATCAATATTTAATTGTCAAGCTACATTCGTAAATACTAGTTATTCTAGCATAATTTATTTGACAAGTCAAGAGGTTTGACGCTATGATAAAAATAATAATTGTTAAAGGAGGTTAACATGAACTCGAAATCAAATTTATTTACCGATGAGGAAATTCAAAATATCCTTGATCAAGATCTTTTGGAATTAATGGGTGCTAAAGATATGCCCGAAGAAAAAAAGCAAGAACTCTATCAAAAAATGGCCGAAACGGTTCAAGACAGAGTAATTGCGCGAATTGACGATCAATTAAGCGAAACGCAACGGGAGGAATGGCTCAAGGTCATTGACGAGAACGATAAGAATAAAATGGAGACGTTTTTAAAGTCAAAAAACATTGATATTGCCAAGATGCTGGTTGAAGAAGCGATTATTTATAAAACAGAAATGATGTCTTTATTTAAGAAATCAGGGGAGAAATAATGAATCTGGAAGCAGGGCCAAACCCAGAAGAAATAGAGACAGAACAGCCAGTAGAACAATCGCGGGGATTTTGGGGTCGAATTTGGGGTCGCAATCCGGAAAAAAATGAGCAAATTGAACGTCCTGATACACCCGCAGAACTAGTTGAGCTGATGTCGCAAATGACTGCCGTTTCGTGGCGTGAAAGGCAAATTCAAGAACGATATGGCGGGGGACGACTGGGCCAATTACGCGCTTTTACGGCCGGAGAGCGTGATTTCGAGATGGATGAAAATGGTCAAATTCAACAAAGAGCTTGGCGGGAATTATCTAGAAAAGCTTTAACGACCGTTTTTAATCGTCGAACTGCTTTGGCGGCGGGTACTTTAGGTTTAGTCGGAATTTTTACCGGTGGTGTTGGATTGCCGGCCGCCGGCGCGCTTTTTGGTTCAATGACCGGCCGGGGGGTGGTGGAGGCTTGGCATTCGCTTAACGGGCGAGAAAGAGGGCTTAGGGAAGAAATTGCGCGCAGTCAGTATCGTGAATGGTCTCGTCATCACGAAACAGCGCTTTCGACTCAAGAAGAAGGAATTGACAATGATACCCGTAATCAGCGGATTGCTGAATTAGTTGATAGTGTTCATCAAACTAATGAAGAAATAACGGTTCGTGAGGGAGAAATTATTCAAGAACAAGGCATTTGGAATCGTCGTCGGCGAATTGGTGAATTTTTGGGCGGTGTTGCCGGTTTGGCGGCAGGTATTTGGTCTGGTTTTACAGAGCTTTCAAAGCATGCCATGACGATGAATATTGATGGGGATAAAACAACTCATCTGGTTGAGAAAGTAAATGATGCTTGGCACTATGTTTACAATACAACTCAAGAAGTAGTTAAGGCTCATATTCAAGGAGCAACTTTAACTCCTGACGCGGCGGGATATGCGACTCATTTGCTGGGTGAATCAACTGGACAAGTGGTTTTGCATGCAGCACAAAATTTAATTGGGCGTGCGGTGGAAGTTGGTGGTGTGGTGGCCGGTTTATATCTTGGCAGATTATCCGAGCGATCTTCGGAAGAAGGTGCTCAAGAAAAATACGATCAGGAATTAGCCGGTAGGGAAAGAAATAATCGAGAAGAACGCGAGTTTCAGCGCGAGCAAATGCCTGGTCCAGCCGGTCCTGAGCCGATACCGCCAGAACAATTACAATGGCAAGAGCAATTTCAGACACGAGAAAAACCAATGCCGGCGGTCAATCAGGTTTGGGTGATCGAAGTTAATGGTCAGCCTGGAGTAGTAAGAATCAATGGCTTAGATTTTGGTAGTGGTCAGGCTAATATTTCTCGATTGAATGAGCAACTGCAACCAATTTTAGTAGATCAAAATGGTCAGCCAGTGCCACCCAATGAAAATTTTAGTCTTCAGGATATTTTAAATTATGGTACCGTTCGAGAAAATTTTGTGGCTAATTGGGCGAGACAATTTCAGCCTGGTGATCAGATTGATCTTTTGGGTTATCGTTTGTTAGATAATCGCGGTCGTGAGGTGACTAATGGTCGTTACCAGATTGATATTGACGCAGAGCATAATAATCAAGTTATTCTACATCAAGAAAATCAACCCGATGTTCAATTGGATGGTTTTGGTTTAGCCTTTTTTGGTCTTAATCGCTTGACGCCGGAGCGTCAGCCACAACAACCAGCTCAAAGAGAACGAGCGCCACGACCAGCTCTGAGACAAATTTGGCATGTGACAGAGCGAGATCAATTGCCACCAAATTTGCGTGATCGCCTGCCGGAATTTTTTGTAATTCAAAGCGTTAATGTGGATCAAGAAGAAATAAATATTTATAATCGAGATGATCAAAATCAAAGATTTACTCTGACTTTTGCTAATTGGCCGGTGGTTTTTGGGGCTTCAGAGAGAGCGGGCGAAGCAGCACAACAGGGTGGAGGTGGTCAACCGCGTGGTGGTGGAGGGGGCGGTCGCCGCCCATAATAATTTAAAATATATAAGAAAAGAGCCCGGACGAATGTCAGGGCTCTTTTATGATGTTGCGATGCGGCTACGGGGTAGCCGCGGCAGCGGTTAAGGCCGCTGCCGTAACTGGTGCAGCGGGTGCCGCGGGAGGAGTCGAAGGTGCTGCGGGGGTGGGTGGAGCAGGAGGAGGTGGGACGGGGGCGACGACGGCAGCAGCTGGAGTGATAGGGAGAGAGACGGGAGTTATAGTGCTAGCGCCTGGCTTGCGATCTCTTGATAGATCGGCATAAATGCCGTGTCCAGAAATCGTAACTGAGGCTTTCTCGCCCTCGTCGGCAGCCAGCGCAATAGCTTTGAAGGCAATATCCTTGCCGATCTCGGCTCTCCTGGTCTGGAGATCGTCCCTCTTTGTTTTCTCTTCGATGTCCTTCTTCGCGTTTTGTAACGCAAGGATACCGAGGATACCTCCAACGAGGGCAGCGACTAGAAATACGATGACAAAGCCTCCCATTACAACCATAGCGATCTGCATTTTTTCTTTCCTTTCCTCCGGGGTTTCCGGATGTGATGGTGCTGGTTGAGTCGGTGGAGTGTTAAAGGTTATGTTAGTAATTGTCGGTCGGACCGATGCTTTTTTGGCCACATGACTAGTCTTATGACCAGCATGGGTTGAATGAATGGCCTTACTACGGTGATGATGCGAGTGATGCTTGAGGGCGAAATCGCCGCGTAGCACTCGATGCGATGCCTCCTCGAATCCTTCTTCTGTCTGCCATCGTTGGAGGGGGGCAGCGGCAGGTCGTCGAGCTGGTTGGGGGCGAACTGACGGTGCAAGGTTGGTAGTCGGTTGTTCAGGTGGGGTTTCCACCGAACCAACCGTTCCAACCCGTTGTTCTCCTTGGGTAGGGGCGCCAGTTGTCGGGGCAGTCTGAAGCGTCCCTTCACCGACCTTGGTGTCGGCCAGGGCCCCAATCGAGAGAATAGTCATTAGCGCGGCTATCACAGCCGCTATTTTTACCTGATGCACTTGAAATACCTCCTTTGCCGAATATCTGAAGTGAAAATATACTAAACCTGTAACACAGGTTTAAAAGTGGATAATTTGTCAATTTGCGTTTTCAAGTAGATTTGACCTTACCTAGAAACATCACATTATATCAAAAAATCCCTTGGTTGTCAAGGGGGAGAGCGTATTATTTGATATAATAAAATTATGATTGCTTATAAAACGAAAAAACATAAAATACCCGGATCTAGTTTTAAAGAAATTAATAAAATTGCCAAACATATTTTTAAACAAATTCAATCAAGAACTAAAAGAACACCTTATATTAAATCGAAGTATTTTCAAGGTCAAAAGATATTCCTAAATTTATTTTGGCATCATCTTTTTGAAAAACATGAAAGTGATCGCGTGAGAAGATTAAAATATTTTGATTGCGCTTTGGATTTGATTAAAAATTCAACTTGCAAATCTACAATAAAAGAAAATCCTAATAAGCGTTCAGAATTGCTATATCGTTTTATGGGTATTACTCAACAAGGAGAAAAGTTTTATGTCCAAATTAAAGAAAACAAAATTAGTGGACGCAAAGACTTGATATCAATAGTGCCAGAATAACAAAAAATCCTCCGCCAAGTGGGAGTGTATAAACTCCGGCCGAGGATTTCTATTTATATTATATTACAAATATATTGAAATTGTCAATCCCCATACCAAGAAATTACAAATTGGCGCATTAAATTCCTGAATCCATAAAAGAAAAAACCCGTCTATATAGCTAGTGGGTAAAAATCCCCTTGGTGTCAATAGGTAAAAATATTGAGTTCAAAAAATTTATTGATTTAATTGAGTATTTAGTGTTTCCATATTATTTACTTTTAATTTTTTCTAGAATTTAATATTCTCTATAAATGTGTGTCGCTGATAATATAATTTTGAATTTCTGAATGTATTTGTTCCGGCGTGGGGTTTATTATTTTTTTAGCATATATATTTTGAACCATTTTAATTGCTCTTTCGATTTTTGAAATTATGTCCGCAATATCACCGATATTTTGTCTATCTTTCAAAGAATTGGTAAAAATTGGTGTTCTGCCACACTGACCGATAAAATTAATTGCTTCGTCAACAATGATTTTGTCGGTCTTTCCTGTTTTAATAACTTTTTCGTATTGTTGGATGAGTTTTTCCGAAATTGTATCTACTTGTTTTAAGTAGAAGCTAAGGTTATTGGGCGGAGCTTTGAGAAAGAAATGGACATCACCCAAATATTCGTCGCTTATAGTTTCGGCGATAGACATTTTAATATTCTGCATGGCATTCCAAATTTTTCCGGCTCTCTTCTGATAATCGGTTTGGTCAAAAGATTTTGGTAAAGAAAGGATGGGGTCAATTTGTTTTAATGATGTCTCTGTAATTGCCGCATTGCTGATTGCTAATAGTTCTATAATTTGATCTCTTTTTATGCGTGAAATTTCCAAAGCCTTCTTATTGGGAACAAAATCTTCCACCATTAAATCTCGAAGAAGAATTATATCATTGTCAACACCTAAACTTAAAACTTTATTAAAAAAATCTTTTTTGTCAAACTTTTTTATTATATCTTGATAAGGCAGATCCAATAAAGTATTAGTGATTGATTTTTGCTGAGCAAAATCTATTTTTTCATCAATTGGGATTTGGTTTGGGTTCATTTTTACCCTCTTTTTATTTAAGGTTGATTTTCAATAAAGCGACGTGGATCAACGGGTCTTGTCCTGGCGGAGCGTGTTCCCGCGCTTGCTCCAAGGCTTAGTCCTTCGTCGGCTTCAAGCTGATCCATAAAACGATCAACAAAATCTCTTTGACCAGAATTTGCTTGAGTTTTTAAATCTAATTGCTCGAAATTAAGACCTTGTAGAGCGGCGTCTTGTTGAGCGGGGGGTAAGGCAGCCCATGTCGCAGATGGGTGAGCACCAGGAGGTATCCCAGCTTGTCTAAGAGCTTCTCTGTGCATATTTTCCTGTAGAGTTGGATTCATTGATCCCATGGCTCGTCGGGCAGCGGTGACTTTAAAATTTGGTCTTCCAGCGCCTGCCATAACTTGCATAAAACCTTCAATTTGGTTGAGACCTTTTGAGTCACCATGACGAGCAGTTTTCATGACATCGTGGATGGCACCAATTTGAATCATAGCCGCTCTTGCACCCGCTTCATCAACCTCGTTCATTCGTCCATTTAAGACATGATAAATACCTTGCTGATTAGTGCGGGCTTCTCCTGAGCCAACTGGTCTATTGTCAAGAATATCTTGGTATAAACTGGGGGCAGGGTTAGAAATAACCTGGGTATGAATTTCGTCAGCGATGTCTGGATTAATAATTTTTTGTCTTCGACCAGCAAGGTTATTAGTTAAATAGTTTTGATAATCAATTTGTTGCCCTAATCGTGTCCTGATGAGTCTAGAGGCATTCATTGCTTGATCGGCTCGTGCTTCATGTGGTGCTCTAACTTGGGCTATTTCTTGAGCAGTTGCTGCTGGATTAGCCGCTCGTAAAGTGGCTTCGGCGGCATTAGCTTGGGCTTCGTGATTGATGGCAGCGTTATCTAGATCAGTGACCATAGTTGCATCATATGTGGCATTTGCAGCTTGAAAAGTTTCTGCTTGTTGGTCAAAATATTGGGCGGCTGCTTCTAATCGAGTTCGTTCAGCCCCTTCGGCTGTGGTGGCTCTGTATCTTAATTGTTCAGCTGATTCTCTTGCTTGTGTCCAAGAAACCCTTTCGGTGGTGCCAGGTGCTGTTAAAGTGCCATCTAAATTATAGGTCGAATCAATTCCTCGATTAGCGTCTAATAATTCTTGCATGGTTTGCCGTAAATCATTGTTATTTCTTGAATCCCTCTCAGCAACAATTTGGACATCTTGGGTAGCTCTTTTGCTGGCTCTCTCTTTGACTAAATTCAGACGATTAGCTTGTTCAAGATATCTTGATTTCACGTTGATTGGGGTTGAGTCGGCAATGTTTAATCCTGTGATTTCAGAAATTTGGGCAGCGGTTAAATTGTTAAGTATTCCTTCTTTAATGTCTTCATCACGCTCTTCTTTTTCAATATCAACTTGGCTTTTTGCTCGAGCAACCTCTGCTTCGCGAAGATTTTGACCATGGCCTCGTCCTTCTCTTACCCCTCTTTCAGCGTTGGCCAGAGTTTGTTCAACATCTCCTTTGGCGTTAACTAAATCTATTTCTTCTTCTTTCAGTGCTTCCGCCTCACCACCATTTAAAATAGTGTTCATATTCAAATTTTCCCTTGTTTCTAATCGTGATTTAGTTCTATTGGCTTCGTGTGTTGTTCTTTCGAAACGTTCGTCACGTGCTTTAATTTCTGCTGCCCTATCACTCATTTGATTTTCTCGTCTTGTTTTATAATCTTCGAGTCGCATATCATCAAATTTTCTACCACGGTCAAGAAATTGTCCCAATCTTGTGTTACCAAAACGTGTAGCTAAAGCTCCTTTCGCAATATCTTTTTTTTTGTTTGCCCAATCTTCTACTGGCTTCCTCGCCCAGCCACCCTTTTTGGTGCCAAAAATTGAACCCATGGCGCCGCCCCAGGCGGACATCACTGCGCCGCCGAGTTTCCAAGGGATAATGATGGCAAAATAGACTAGAATGACAATAATAAACCAACCGACAAGACTTGTGATTGCTCCTCCGTTAGGGTCTGAGGGTGAACCTAGCTTAATTCTTAAAGCAACATAGAGCAGAAACATAGCAATCGGTTTCATGTAAATAAATTTAGTGGCCCAACTCCACCATTGTTTAAAAAGACTTTGAGTGGGTGGAAAAGCCATTGCAACAAAAGCCAGTGGGGCGGCAATGCCCAGAAGCAAAATGGCGGCGTAACGGATGTAAAACATTACTCCTAAAATTAGGAAAGCAGCGGTGACAAAAAAAGCAAAGATGACACCCAAGAGCAAGATTCCAACGGCCGACCAACCGTCTTTAAAACCGGTAAAAAAGCCATGATCGGTTGCTTTGCCAAATTTTGTGGCAGTAATAAGATCATGTACCATCGTTCCGGGTGAACCATCCATAAAAGAATTGGTCAAAATATTGGAAGAGTCAATAAGCATCCGCATAATTAAAAGCGAAAAGTTAGCTAGAATTACACCAATAATTAATAAAGGCAGCATTTTTTTAATAGCATAAGTGTCGTATTGAATGTGTAAAATATTGACGATACCAAGGAATAGGAGAATTACAACTAAAAATAAATCGGTTAAAGTGAGAACAAATTTCCAGATACCAATCACCCATGACCATGAGTTGACGGAAGGATTATTGATAAAAGCGTTACTCAAAGTAGGATTATCGCTAGTCGCGGCATAGGCTTTAGGAATAGTAAAAATATTTGTCGTCAGCGCCAAACCATTGATGTTCGAATGGTTATAAGCATCAAAAACACCTTTAAATAAACCATCAATTAACCACTGGGAAAGAAAGCCAAGACCTTGGATAACACCGCAAAGCGTCTGGCCTACCCACCAGGAAAGGCTAATACTGCTAAATACATTGGTTGTTAAGCCACAATCCATTTCCCATTGGTTTTCTGTGCCAGCCGCCATATTGAAAGGTATGACAGTGCATCCTGTTGATTCTTTGCCATTAACTACAGCAACTACTTTAAAATCACCGCCAAAATCGGGATCTACAGAGACATCGGCTTTCATATCTGTGTTGCTTCCATCATTGTCAGTCACTACTTCGTATTGGCCATTACCAGCTCGGTTTGAGCGCATAATTTTGAAAGTTGGCTTTGCGTCAGGTTTTGCAGGCCATGCCCATTTCCATGTAATTGATGCGGTTCCTATTTTAGGTTGCATCTGAATATCTGTTGGGCAAGGAGGTACGGTATTATCTACAGGAGTAGTAGACGATAAAATTATTGACGAGACTGGAGAACAAACATCAATTGGCTCTGATGACAGAACCATATGTATTTGTATCTGATAATTATAAGTTTTTTCTGCTGTTACTTTAGTGTCCGTGTAATTTCCAGTAATTTTAGTTCCACTAAAACTTGATAGACTCCTGTTCATATATTGCCCGCCATTATCAGGCTCTGTGTATTGAGTAAGTTGGGAAGTGCCTTCACTTCTATACATAATGAGTTCAAAATAACTTGGAGATTGCAAAACGCTTGGATCGCTAACTATGATTTTCCAATTTAAGTTAACTTGCCCGGCACTGTTTTTGGTAGGTGTAATTTGGATCTGACCTTTAGCAAGATCGGGTGCTTGAGGATAGTACGAGTTTTTATTTTGGCAGCTAGAGTTAGGTTCTGCCTTAGCCTTTTGAGGATTGGCAAACATTGCCAAAAAACCACCATTAAAAATAGCGATGGCCACAAGAAAAATTAGAACCTTTCGTAATTTTAAAAACAATATCCCTCCTCGGAAAGAAGTCTTAATTCAATTGTAACACGATATCGAAAAATCCGAAATCCTAATGACTAATGTCTAATAAAAATCTAAATGTCAAAATCCTAATGATGAAAAATTTGAAATTTAGTCATTTGGCATTTTATTTGAAATTAGAAATTAGGACTTAGAAATTTTCTATTTGCTTTTGAGCAAATAGTCATACTTTTCCTGCGTCTTTTTGGCGTTGTCAGTATCGTTGGTTTGATTATAGGCAATGGTTAAAAGTTCATAAGTACGAGGATTGATTGGGTCAATTTCTTCCGCTTTTTTTAAGGAGGCAACAGCATTTTGAGATTGGTTATTTTTAAGTTCGCTGTAACCGCGCCAAACCCAGCCGTCGCGGTAAGTTGGGTCAAGATCGGTGGCTTTTTGGAAAGCCAGCAAGGCTAAGTCGTCATTTTGGGCTTGTGTAAATTTGATTCCCAATTTTGTTGCCTGATAAGTATCGGTTTGGGCGACAATCTGCTCACGCAATTGCTCTTTCATCGCCTCTCCTGGCCCGGAAAGATTTTGAGTTAACTTATCAGTATAAACACCAGAGAAAACCCCAATCGCAAAATAAGCCACGACCAAAAAAGCGACAGCGGCAATTAAACGAACGATATTGTTTTCTAACTCCTTTGAATCTTTCATAGAATTTACTCCGGCCACGAGGCCGAAACAAGTAATTTTTCTTCTACTAATTGATTTTCTTTTAATATTTGCCAAATTTCTTCCGTTAGAAAAGGCATAAAAGGATGTAACAAAAGTAACGAAGTACGAAGGACGAAGAAAAGAATTTGTTGAGTATTTTCATCCATTTGTTTTTTTGATTCTTCGATATAGATATCGGCAAAATCATGCCAGATAAAATCATAAAGAGCGTGGGCCGCTTGACCAAAACGAAAATTATCTAAATCGTTATTTACAGATGTGATTAGGTGACTGAGTGACTGGGTGATTTTTTTGTCCGCCTCGGTTTTTGGCTCAATTTTTAATTTTACATTGTCATTTTGAGATTTGATTTTTGATTTTTGATTTTCCAGATTCATTGTAATGAATCTGGAAATATTCCACACTTTATTCGCAAATTTCTGGCTGGCTAGAATGGCATTTTCGTCAAATTTAATATCTTGAATACCAGTATTAATATAAGCAAGACCAAAACGAGTGGCATCAGCGCCATATTTCTCAATTAATGCCAAGGGATCAACACCGGTGCCCAGCGATTTAGACATTCTTTTGCCTTCGACATTAAAAACAGTCGGATGAATATAAACCTGCGAAAAAGGTTTTTCCCTGGTAAACTCTAGTCCTGAAAAAATCATTCGGGCCACCCAGAGATAAATAATGTCACGAGCAGTGGAAAGGGTAGTGGTGGGATAGAAATATTTTAAATCTTCGGTTTCTTTGGGCCAACCTAAAGCAGCAAATGGCCAAAGAGCTGACGAAAACCAGGTGTCTAAAACATCTTCAGAACCTTCAATTGGAATCTTATGGCCCCACCAAATTTGACGAGAAATACACCAATCTTTTAGATTTTCCATCCAATCAAGATAAACTTTTTCCCATCTTTTAGGTGTAAATTTAATTTCACCTTTTTTAACGGCTTCAATTGCCGGTTTGGTAAGTTCAGACATTTTTAAAAACCATTGCTTGGAAGGTTGAGGTTCAATTTCACGGCTACAGCGATAACAAACACTTAAATTATGAGTGATATCTTCTTCTTTTTCTAAAAGATTTTCTTGTTTTAACCATTCTAGAATTTTAATCCGGGCTTCTTTTGTTTTTAAACCTGCAAAGCCAAGTCCTTGAGGCGTAACAAGACCAAATTGATCAATAACAGTAATTGATGGTAAATTATGTTTCTCGGCTAATTCCGCGTCAATAAGAGAGTGCGCGGGAGTAACACCAACGGCGCCAGTGCCGAATTTAGGGTCAATTGATTGATCGGCAATAATTTTAATTTTTCGCTTAATGCCAGCAAAATTAACTTCAAAAGTTTGGTTAATGTATTGGGTATATCTTTCGTCATCAGGATTAACCGCGACAGCCGTATCGCCTAACTTTGTTTCTGGTCTGGTAGTGGCAATAGTAATTGGAAAATGTTGGTCATATTTGAAATAATATAGTTTAGCTGGTTGTTCAGGGTGCTCTACTTCAATATCAGAAAGGGCCGTTTGGCAGCGTACACACCAGTTGATAACACGTTCGCCCTCGTAAATCCAACCTTTTTTATGGTAATGCAAAAAAGCGGTTTTAACCGCTTCAGTATAGTCTTTGTCCATGGTAAAACGTTGCCGGCTCCAGTCACAAGAACAACCCAGTTTTTTAAGCTGATCAATAATGATATGACCGTACTCGTCTACCCATTGCCAAACTTGTTTTTCAAACTCCTCTCGGCCTAATTCTTTTCGGTTTTTACCTTCTTTTACTAATTTTTTTTCAACCACATTTTGAGTGGCAATGCCGGCGTGGTCGGTGCCGGGGATCCAAAGAGTGGGGATGCCACGCATTCGGGAGCGTCGAATTAAAATATCCTGAATCGTATTGTTGAGGGCATGACCCATATGAAGAGAGCCGGTGACATTCGGTGGGGGAATCGCAATGACAAAAGGTTTCTGATTTGGATCAATTTTAGGTTCAAAAGCTTTATTTTCAAGCCATAAATCATAAATTCGCCCCTCAGTCTCCTTGGGGCTGTATGTTTTTGCTAATTCTTGCATACTTTTATTTTATCAAATTTTTTAGCCTAATCCAATTTTAGGTTTGCGTCAGCGTTAATTTTGTCCCAGGTAGTATATTTTGATTTGTCTTGATAGGCGGCGGCAATACCAATCATCGCGGCATTGTCGGTGGTTAATTCCATTGACGGAACGTGGTATGATGTTTTTGAGGGAAGTTTTTCGACTGCCATTTTTAACTGTTGCCTTAATTCCTTATTAGCACTCACCCCGCCGCAAAGGCAAATTGATTTAGGCTTGAACTCGTAAGCGGCTTGGATAGTTTTACCAACTAAAATATCAATGACAGCTTGCTGAAATTCATAAGCAATTTGGGAGCGGATAGCGTTTAGGGGATAGCGTTTAGTTAATTCTTGAACTTTATATAAAACGGCCGTTTTGAGGCCGGAAAAACTAAAATTATAATCTTTTCGATCCAACATTGAACGAGGAAACTTATAAATATTAGGATCGCCTTTTTGGGCTACTTTGGAAATGGCAGGGCCACCAGGATATTCTAACCCGAGAAGTTTAGCCACTTTATCAAAAGCCTCACCGGCAGCATCGTCCAAGGTTTCACCAAGCGGCTGAATATTAGTATGAGATTTCATTAGAACCAAACCCGTATGTCCACCGGAGACAATTAAGATAAGAGAGGGAAAAGAGGGAAGATTTGAGATCTGAGGACTGAGATCTGAGGACTGAGAATTTTTTCTCCTCAGTTCTAAGTTCTCAGTTCTAAGTTCTTTTTCTGTAAAACAGGAATAAATATGCCCAAGCCAGTGATTAATGCCAATAATCGGTAAATTTTTAGCGTAAGCGTAAGTTTTGGCAAAATTGACACCAATAAGTAATGAACCAATTAATCCCGGGCCGGTGGTGACGGCAACAAGATCAATATTATCTTTATTTTTTTCTTTGTACTTAGTACTTTGTACTTTGGTAAGGGCTTCTTCAACCACGGGAATTATTTTCTCACTGTGTGCTCGGGAAGCGTGTTCCGGAAAAACGCCGCCAAATTTTTTATGGATATTAATTTGTGAAGCAACAATGTTGGAGAGAATTGAGAACTGAGAGCTGAGGACTGAGGCTTTACTATCTAAGTTCTCAGTTCTAAGTTCTTTTATCTTTATCACCGCCGCGGCTGTCTCGTCACAAGAAGTCTCAATTGCTAATATTCTTTTTATTAATTTTGGATTTTGCATTGTCATTTTGATTTTTGCCTTTAGCAGACTTATTTGATTTTTGCATTTGTCTAGTATTTAATTAAACCACGAAAACTATCGCTTGAAAAGGGGGACGCACATGAAAAAGATAGGAATTGACGCTTCGGGTGGAGATCATGGTTTGTCAGAAATTATACCAGGAGCGGTTCAAGCAAGCAAGGTCAGCTCGCGTGAGATTGTTGTTTATGGTAATTCCCGTGATATTAAGGGAGGTTTTTGCGTCTCTGGTTGTTTCCAAATTGTTCATTGTGAGCGACCAAACGATGAATTAGCCCATGCTTTTAGCGACCTTGAAAAAGGTTATCTTGACGCCATTGTGACGGCTTCAAACAGCCGGCGATTGTTAGTTAACGCTAGAGATTATCATCAAAACGATGTACCGCAGCCGGGGCTCATTGCGCCTTTTCCGATTAAAGATAAAACCGTCTATATGCTTGATGTCGGGGCCACGGCGCGAGTGCCTGATCCGAAGGTTTTCTTAGGTTGGGCTAATGTTGGCAGTCGTTTTTTGACTGATCTGGGCATCAAGGAGCCAAAAATTGGCCTTCTTAATATTGCCCAGGAGCGGGCTTATCCGGAGTTGGCGATGATTCATCGGGTTCTTCAAGATGTTAATGGTTATGTTGGTTATGCTGAACCCAAACTTTTTGCCAAGGGTGAGATTGATCTTTGGCTGATGGAAGGCTTTATTGGTAATGCTTTCCTGAAATTGGTTGAAGAAATCTTACCCCTGACTTTTTCGTTTTGTCACCGAGAATTGGCCGATCTGCCAGTGGCTCAGTCGCGCCTGCATGATATTGCTAACCAAAGCTTGAGCTACGATGCTCACTTGGTTAGCCCTTTACTTGGTTTGAAGGGCAAGATTTTCCGAGTGCATGGTTGTTGCCAGGCGAATCAAATTGCCCAAAGTTTTCGAGCGATTGAGCAATATTTATAAAAATGTGATATAATAAACATTCACCTTCTCTCCTTTCTTAACATAGCAAGACTTTGGCCCCGCGTTTAGCGGGGTCCTTTTTTGGTCTGAAGGAATTTTTCAGCTATACTATAATTATGTCAAGAA
>JAMCZU010000016.1 GCA_023485405.1 Patescibacteria group bacterium | reverse complement strand
AAGTAAAAATTAATCTAAAATAAATTTGCCGAGAAACTGTTTAAATTTTTTATCCCCAAATTCAAAGGAGTTAAACACAGCTTTATCCACATGTTATCCACTGCCAAATAAACCTATTTATCCACAGAATTCACAGGACTTATTATTACTACTGTATATATAAACTAATTAAATATACTATTTATAAAGACAGGCTGTGGATAAATTAAACACAAATAAATATAAAAAGAATGGAGTTTAAATGAAGATATCTTGTACCCAGGAAAATTTAACCAAAGGATTAAGTATTGTCAGTCATATGATTAGTAGTAGAACTACCTTACCTGTTTTAAATAATATTTTATTAAAAGTAGAAAAAGGAAGATTAAGTTTATTAGCCACCGATTTAGAAATTGGGATTAGTACTTGGATTGGTGCAAAAGTAGATGCTGAAGGGGCAATTACCGTGCCAGCAAGATTATTATCAGAATACATTACCACTAATACTGATAAAACCATTAATTTAGAACTAAAAGGAACTACTCTTCATTTATCCTCAGATCATTTCAAAGCCAATATTAAAGGAATAGAAGCGAGTGAATTTCCATCAATTCCAGAAGTAAAAGATGGTCCGGAGATTGAAATTCAAGCAACTGATTTTAAAGATGGAATTATAAAAACAGTTTTTGCTTGCGCCGTTGATGAAACCAGGCCAGTTTTAGCCGGCGTTTATTTAAAAATTGTTAAAAATAAATTGAAATTAGTGGCCACTGATAGTTATCGGTTGGCGGAAAAAACTATTAATTTAATTTCCACTGGTGAAAAAGAGGTTGGCTTTATTGTGCCAGGACGAACTTTAGGTGAAATTGGTCGTCTTTTAAATGAATCAATCGAGAAAGTAGAAATTATGGTGGGAGAAAATCAGGTCCAATTTAAATTAGGACCAACCACGCTGATTTCGCGTTTGATTGATGGTAATTTTCCGGACTATGAACAAATTATTCCGACTAATATTAAAACAAAAATTAATATTCGAAATAAGGAATTTCAGAACGCTATTAAAATGGCGAGTTTTTTCGCGAGAGATAGCGCCAACAATATTAAGTTGCAACTTAAAAAACCTAAGACCTTTAATGTAATTGCTGTTTCACCGCAAATGGGTGATAATACTTCGGAATTAGAGGTAGAAATCACTGGTGACGAACTGGAAATTGCTTTTAATGCTAAGTTTATTTTAGATTGCTTAAGTGTGGTTAATTCTGAAGAAGTTTCCTTAGAAATGGCGGGGTCGTTGTCACCTGGGATTGTGCGCCCTTTAAATGATAAGAACTATTTGTATATCATTATGCCGCTTCGAACAGATGAATAGCCCCACGCCAATAACTAATTTAAACTAATAACAAATACTATTTTTATTCGATATTAGTTATTGGTTCAGATTAGTTATTAGTGTGGATATTTTATGTTAAAACATCTTTCTTTAGAAAACTTCCGGAACTATGAAAAATATAACTTAGATTTTTCTAAAACCACTATTTTAATTGGTCCCAATGGTATTGGTAAAACTAATATTATTGAGGCGATCTATTTGTTGTCCACTAGCCGGTCTTGGCGAGTCAAAAAAGATAATGAAGCGGTTTTGTGGCAGAAAGATTTTGCTCGGATTTCCGTCAAAATGTTAAATGATAAAGAAAAAAATATGGAAATGGTTTTACAACGTCTGCCTAGTCCTGAATATCCGCAAATCAAAATCATTAAAATTAATGGCGTTCGAAAAAAATTAGTTGATCTTTTAGGGAAAATGCCGACGGTTTTATTTTCACCGGAAGAAATGCAGTTGATTTCCGGGAGCCCCCTGCTCCGCCGAAGGTTTATTGATATTTTAATTTGCCAAACAGACAAAAAATACACCGTCGCTCTTTTGGATTTAGCCAAAATTATTCGGGGGCGCAACAAGCTTTTATATTATATTAAAATTGGTAAATCAAAAATTGAGGAATTAGATTTTTGGAATGAGAAATTAGTTGTTTTGGGCTCTTTTATTATTAAAAAGCGCCAAAAAGTGATTGCCGATTTAAATTTAAAATTAACTGAAACTTATCAAACCATTGCCGGCGAGAAAGAGACTTTACAAGTCAAATATAAGCCGACGGTTGAACCCGATAAATTTGCAGAGATGATTGTAGCCCAACTTGCGCGGGAAATTGAATCTACAGCGACTTTATTTGGGCCGCACCGCGATGATTTAGTGTTCTTACTTGAGAACAAAGACGTGGCTACTTTTGGCTCACGTGGGGAATTTCGGAGCGTGATTTTAGCCATCAAAGTGGCAGAGCTCTCTTACTTAAAAAAAGCAAATCCCGAGGTGCCCCCGATTTTACTTTTGGACGATATTTTTTCGGAATTAGATTTAAATCGGCGATTGCACTTAGCCAAAATTATTGCGGGGCAACAGACCATTATTACGACCACTGATTTTGACCATATTGAAAAAGGGTTAAGAGATAAAGCGAAGATTGTGGAACTGGAATAGTTAAACTTCTCACTCCCACTTCCGAAGTGCAAGTGGGGTTGATAAATTTTTGTTATGGTATAATCAAGTTATGAATAAGGTTCAAGAAATTCAAAACGAAATTTATCGCAAGATGAGCGTGCAAAAAAAAGCGGAAATAACCTTTAGTTTTTATCGTCTTGGTAAATATTTAGATAGTTTAAAAAATGACAAAATATCCCGAATTAAAAAATCTAGTAAAAATTACCAAAGTTCTTGATGAATTAAAAATTTCCTATTATATTACGGGCGGTTTTGCGGTCTCAATTTATGGTCGGCCGCGATTTACGGCAGATGTTGACATTGTTATTAAAATGTCTAGTTTGCAAGTAAATAATTTTGCCATAAAATTGCACAAAATTTTTCCCAAAGGATATATAGATAAAAATCAAATAAATAATGCTTTAGTTCAAAAAGGGGAGTTTAATATTATCGATCCAGAAAGTGGTCTAAAAATTGATTTTTTTATCACTAAAAATAATGAATTTGAAAAAGAATGTTTTAAAAAAGCTATACAGCAAGATTTCGGATATAAGGTTAATTTTACAACACCCGAAAATTTGATCATCTCTAAATTAATTTGGTATCGCGATTCACAATCAACTAGACAATTGGAAGATATCGTTTCAGTTATGGATATTCAGAAGGATTTAGACATTAATTATCTTAAGAATTGGATTAGAAAACTCGGACTCAATGACGAGTGGGAAAGAGTTAAAAAGAGCTAGAAAATAAGGCGAAGATTGTAGAACCAAAAACTGACACCTCGTAGGTGTCGGAGGTGCGGCTGTATATCCCGAATTAAAAAAACCGGGAGTCTATGAGGACTTCCCGGTATATTGTATATAACTCGATTAGTGCTCGAAAGTGTTGAATGTTGCTACTGGCCCTGGCGGGTTCTGTTTCTGCCCTCGGCCTGTAGGGAAACACCAAGATCCAGAGCGGACTTAGCGGTCATAAACTGCATAAAGTCCGTAGCGGCGCCACCGACTTTGCCCGAACTGCCGCCCATAACGATTGTAGGTACCCAGCTTCCTTGATAACCCTTGACGGCGTCGGCCCAGATCTTGTTGACCTCGATCAGGGCATTTAGTTTCTTGTCAAGGCCGCCGTCGGCGGTCATAATCGCGCGGCGTTTGGCACCTTCGCCTTGACCTTCAAGGGTAAGAGCGATCTTGGTTTGCGCGGCGGCTTTGGCACCGAGTTGGGCTACTTCCAGTTCCTGCTCGGCTTTCGTTACCGCTTTGGCTTTGATCGCTTCTTGTTCCCACTTGGCCTTGGCAGCTTCGGCCTGGCCGTTCTTCTCGGCGGTGATGGCAGCCTGTTCGGCTTTTCTCGCTTCCGCCATAGCAGTCTGGACGTCCATGATGGCGCGTTGCTGTGTGGCGATCTGGTCATCAACAATCTTATCGTACTTGATCTCGTTGATGGTCAGATTAAAGGTGGGTATCTCGAATTTCCTGATTGGGGAGTCGTCCGTGCGGACGAATTGGCCGTTAGGCTCTTTGACGATCTCGACGATATTGACAGTTTTCATCTTGCCGGTCATCGGATCAGCCTGTTTCTCCTGCCGCGTAGTGGTCTCGTACACACCGTTTTGTATTTGATCCTCGATATACTGCAAAAGGATTGACCTACGCTCGGCATACGATTCCTTCGAACTCATAAGTGGCCCGGTCATGTAGATGGATTTTTCCACAACCGTTCTGATCAACTGTTGTTCGATCGCGTCCTCGGAGCCGTATTTAGTGTGAAGAGCAGTACGCATCTCGTTGCCCCTAGGCATTTCCCAAGCAAGAGAGCCAGAGACGAAGGCGTGGCCACCGTCGTTGAAGCGGATCTTTATGCTCTGGTTTGTTATATCGCCCTGATCGGCTTTAGAAGAAAACCAGAACTGTTTCCGCTTCTCATACTTTGTGACTTTGCCAAAGCCTTGCCATTTCGGGCCCGGGGTATCGTACCACGTCAGTTTACCCATTGGGCTTTGAATCACCATGATGTGATTGGCGTCTAGGTTCTCAACGAGCTGGAATGATCCCCAGACAAGGAGAAGCAGGACGATGCCTGCGATGACGAGTTTTACAATTCGGATAGTTTCCATTTCTGAATTTTGCCTCCTTTGAGATTGTCTTACATTTACTACTGGTGTCCTAAGTTATTCTGTTGAGTCTGTTCCTCCTCTCTTATCACCTGCAGATAATCAGCCTTTTCGATTTCGTCTGCTTCTCTGCGCAAAGCATTGATTCTTCTTTGGGCTTTCGCATGGTCGATGTCTTCTCTAGCTCCTGCTAGTGCTTTTTCGACCGATGCTTGGCGTCGGAAGATAGGGAAAGTGGGTCGTCCTAACAAAAGAGGAAATATAACTTGGGTGGACATCATCACACCAGCAATGATTGCTAGGGCGATCTCGAGTAAAATCCATATCATCACTATGCCTCCTTTCGAAAAAAATAGATTGTGAATTTACAATATTGTAGATTTACAATAACGTGATATTGTAGCAAAATATTGTCAAGCTGTCAAGGTATATAACAACCCACTGCCACTTCCCAAGTGGCGGTGAGGGTTAAGGATCTCTTTTTATGGTATGATAAAAATAAGATGAAAAAGAAACATCAATGTTATTTATCGTCATCCCAGCGAAAGTTGGGATCCAGAATTAAAAATGAAAAAGTATTATGTATATATCTTGGCTAGTAAGAAAAACGGTACATTATATACAGGAGTAACAAGTGATTTAGTCAAAAGGGTTTGGCAGCATAAACAAAAAATAGTAGAGGGATTTACAAAAAAATATAATATTTCAATATTGGTGTACTTTGAAGAACATTCTGATCCAAAAGAGGCCATTAAGAGAGAGAAAAATATTAAAGCATGGCAGAGAAAATGGAAGTTAGAGCTTATAGAAGAAAATAATCCCAACTTGGAAGATCTTTATGATAAGATTATTTAACCACTGGATTCCAGCTTTCGCTGGAATGACAAGAGTATAAAAAGTGAGAGGCGTGCCCTGTAACACTTAGCTACAGACCCGTGTCTCTCTCATGATGTTTTTATTGTAATAGAAGTATTTAAATTTGTCAAGCAAAACAAGATGAAAAAAATAGCCAAATTGACATTTGTCGCGGAATTTTTCACAACATGACCATGAAAAATATTAGTGATTATTTTAGCGGCGATCCGCGCTACAATCGTTATAAGAAACCGCTGGAGGCGGCTAATATTTGCGACACGACTCGCGCGTTGGCGAAGGGTCGTTTTGAGGTTATTTCATATCGTGCTGGGCTTTTGACGCTTTCTGTTTCTTCGCCCGCGCAAGCGGCGAATTTAAACTTAGAAAGCGAAAAAATTATTAATGAAATTAATAAAAAATTAGGCCAAAATAAAATTGAAAGATTAAAATTTAAGTTATTCTAGTATCCAATGTGAATATGATCCCACATTAATTCATTGGCCCAGAGGCCGGAATTGCCGCGAACACCGGCGGCGCCATAGAGGTCGTTTAAAGTTGAGCCGAAACTGTCTACATCATCTTGACGATAAGTCATAATTTGGGTGGGAACTAAATTTTTGTCATTTAAAGCTTTGGGCATTTGCAAAACATCATTAATCACCTGATTGACTTTCCATTGGGCCGCGGCTAAAGAGTTGGTTTTAAAAGCATCAGCTGATTTGCCGTCGAATTCGCCCAAAGGACAAGGTTGAACGCTGCTAGCTGCACCCATTTCCGGATAATAACCACAAGCAGTGCAAGTCACATCCACACGATAAACACCAAAAAGATTAGTCAAAACAAAGATACCAATTGTCCAAGGGCTAACGGCACCGGTAAGCCACATTTCAACACCCATCCCAACCAACATCGAAGAAGAACCGGGAACCAATCCCAATTTTTGATCAGCCGCTAACAATTGTTTTTGAAAAGCCATCGTAATCACGGTGGAAATAGCTTCAGCTTTAAGGGCACTGATTACCGCCTCACTTTTATTGAGATTTTTTAAAGCCTCGGCTGTTTTGGTCCCATCGCCAGTAAATAAAGTGGCCGCATAGACTGCTTGAGCTTTTTGGTAGGCTCCTAGGGCGGCTTGGTATTTGACAAAATAATCATAAGCCAATTTGGTGGTGCCCATTGGTAAACCAGATTGTTTATCGGCCCAATTAGTAACCACATTAGTACCATAATCGGCATAAATTTGGGTTAAACTACCTTGATCTTGTGGTGAGCCGAGTTTACCGGTTTGACCATATTGAAATAAAGCTTTGGCCGTGCCGGGTTGGACAAAATCACCCATCCAGCCAGTCAATTTACCGTCAAGGAAAGAATAGGAAGTATCCGACAAAGCCTTAGGGTCGTGAAAACTGGCCGAATTAGGATCAAAATATTTTTCTAAATCAGGGGCGATTTCCGCGGGAATTTCAGGATTTTTGCTGTGGACCATATTGCCGACAAAATTTAAGCCCATGCCCCACTTTTGTTCTGGTGTACCCTCGCGCATCGCTTGGGTAAATCCAGCAGGGATATTTTTATTGGCTTTGTGAAGTTGAATATCAACCGCTCTGTATTGCAAATCTTTGCGAGCATTATCGCGTGCTTGGCGAATTGCCTCTTGACCAATGGTTTTTTCAGCGGTCGCGTCTAATGGTTCACCGCCGGCATCTTTGCGCGCTTGAACAATGGCGGCGTTGGCAATTTCATCTTCGCTTTCAATGTCGTTAAAATAAGCTTTTTTGGCCGTAGCATAATCAAGTTTGAAAGCTTCATCGCCGGTGTTATTAAACTCATTGTTATAAGTTTTGACCATTTGAGCCGCGCCCCAAGCAGTCAGACCACCTTTGATATCGCCATTGACGAAACGGTAAGCGTCGCCACTGTCGGCCGGAATCCCAGTTGTATCTTGGATGGCTTGAGCCAAGGCTTGTTCGTTATAGACACTTTGACCAGTTGATTGGAGGGCTTGTTCGTAGACAATGTCAATATAAGAATCGTATTTTTCGTCCATCCCCATCCAGCGTGGCAGCCATTTTTTGCCTTGCTCTAGGAGAATCGTGTCGGCGTTTTGCAAACCGGTGCCGTTTGGATCAGCCGGGTCATAAATTAAAATTTTCTGCCAAGTGCCAGGATCAAATTTAGTTTTATCGTCTAAATTCCAACCACCGGCCGTGCTTAAAGCGCCAAAAAGTTTTTGTTGACTTTGAGGGCTGCTAAAAGTTGGGTCTTCATTGAAAACATCAACTAAAGTTTTGGTCGCCGTTTGATATTTTTCTTCAACACCGGTGACATCGGCCAGCTTTTCAACCGAAACCTCAGTTAGAGAATTTTGACCGACTTTACCGACAAATTCCGGTAAAGAAATAGCGCCGGTCAGAAAATCTTTGGTATTGCCTGAAGGAATATTTAAAAGAGCATCAATTTGGTTGGCTTGAATTTGGCGTTCATTACTCCAATAACCAGAATTAGCTTTCCGGGCATTATTGAGTTCATCGGTTTCAACATAGAAAGCGCTGGCAAATTTATCTTTACCGTTAAGATTGATGACCGCGTCAATATTTTCCTGGAAACTATTATGCAAAAGTCCTAAACGGTCTTCAACTTTGGCGGCGCCTAAATTATCTTTGAAATTACCCCTAATGGAGACAGGGTAGTTGAGGCCCAAAGCTTGACCAACTTGACCGGCGCCGGCTTCGGCAAAGATATCAGAAGGTGTGCCGGTTTGATTAGTTAAAGTAATAACGGCGTTTTTGACATCCTGATTTTTAAGGGTCGGGGCGTATCGAGCCAACTGATCGTAAAAAGCATTATCGCGCGTGGCGTTGCCGGTTTTAAGGATATAATCATGCGGATTAACGCCGCCTTCAACTAAGGCTTGTGAGGTCCAAGCTTCAAGACCAAGAGTCATATCCAGTCGGCTTAAACTATCCACATCTGAACCAGTATAGCCTTTAATGCGGTTAATTAAATTGCCGTCGTTTAATTCGTTTGGTTGGAGACCAAGTGTTTGTTCAATCTTGACTCGACCAAGGTTGTAAGGAATATCGCCACCTAAAGAAACAGCGCGATCAAGACCCGCCAGTTGCCCCAGTTTTTTCTCAGCCAGCATTTGCATCGCATCACCCGGTTTATTGGTTTGTTGGATAATATCAAGCGTGCCGCCTTCAGGAAAACCCAGAGATTCGTCGACAGAACGACCCGAAACTTTTAATGCCACCATAAACCAACCGCCGTTAAGCATTTTAGTCACATCGGTTCCTTCGAGGGCGTAAAAAGGACTGTTAGTTAAATCCAGCTGGCGATTAAGAATTTTAGCGGCGACGTTGTTGGTTGAGCTCATCCCAATTCTTTGCCAGTAAGCATTTTCGGTAATTTTTTTGGCCCGATAGCTAGCGGTGGTACCGGAAGGTAAACCTAAATCTTTATCTACTTGAGCCGAATCTTTACCTTCAATGCCACCATATTCATCTAATCTTGTTTTGCCGATGCTACTAAGTAGTGTATTGTCAGCGTTTCTAAAATCAGTTTTCTTCAATTCACCATAAGCATTTTGAAGCGAACCATCTGGTAAATCAAGTTCAATTTCCCATTTTCGAAGCCCCACCGCGTAAATAACATCATCAATTTTTTTCTTGCCGGTTAAAACATCAAGTAAATCCTTTTTAGTTAATTTTGCTTGAGGATCAGTCTTGGCTTTGACGGTGTCAGCTGAAAGGGTGTCAAAATCGGGAATTTCTTTGCCTTCAATAATTTCGTTGACGGCTTTTTTAATTTCTTTAATTTTGGCAGCAGTGGTTGGATCGGATTTAGCTTTGTTTTCAATAAATTTGACATTAGCTTGAATTTGTTTGGTGTTTTTCTTAGCTTCATTGATCGAAGGAGACTTAAGCATATTATCAATTAAAGTCTTAGTTTCATTGGCCTTGGCTTTAATTTCCGGGTCAGCTGAATTTTTTTCTAAATAATCAAAATCATCTTTAATTAAATGGAGACGATCACTGTAAAATTGATAATCTTGGATTGGTTGAACATAAGCACCGATTTTAGGATCGTTGGAGAGATTATTTAAAATTGCCGTTTGGCCAATCCGTTCAAAAACCTGTTTAGCTAAATTATCAACAAAAATTTTTTCGAAATCACCAGTTCGCAAAGCGTATTGACCACCAATATAATCAGCGTCGAGTTTGTCAGGTTTAGTGCCGGTGTCAAACCACTGGCGCATCATTGCTTGTTCTTCGTCAGAGGAAGTGGTGAGGTGGCTGATGGTTGTTCTTCCAATAGAGACCAAAATACTTTGGTTGCCAGCAGTTAAGGCGTTCATTTCGCCAGCGCTAATGCCGAAAACTTCAGCTCGTTTGTCGTCACGCTGGTAAATGCCAATTTGGTTGTCGTAGACTTTGTCGCCGACTATTTTGTTGTAACTATCAGGGGAAATTTCTTCGGTAATTAATTTTTCAGTGGTGCCGGTCGGAATCCCGAGCCAATTATCAATTGTTTCCGGATTGGCAAAAGTTGTTTCGTAAGCGTCTTTGCCGATTCTGCCAATGATTTCATTTAGGGAAGCACCATAAAAAGTTTGCGGTTTCAAGCCTAAAGAAGCCTCGACTTTGCCTTGGCCAATTACTCGCCTAAAAGAGTTACTGTCCGAAAAAGAAGCACCCAGACTATTTTTTGAGAGACCTAAAGAATTTTCGATCAAGCGGCGGCCAACTGAAGCAAAAATTTCGTTAGAGTTATTGCCTTCCAGTGAACCTTCTGGCAACAACATTTTTCCTTCGATTGTTGCTCGGCCGACGTTTTGAGAAATTTCATCAGGGCTATTACCCTTAACGCCATCAATGGGCACACCTAAAGCTTTGGCGACATAGGCTTGACCGGTGGCACTGGCAATATCTCCAAGATTATTGCCCATTTCGTAATCACCAGGAATACCTAGTGTTTCCTTCAAAACGGCATTGCCGACATAGCGGCTGATTTCATTGAAATTTTTGCCTTTAATTTTATCGGGGTCTAATTCAATCCCCAAAATATCCGAGATTTGAGCGATTAAGACTTCGCTGGTGGCGCCGCTGGATAAATTATTAAAAACTTGATGCATATTGTTGCCGTAAGCTTGGGGGCCGCCAGCTTTGGCGTAACCTTCTTCCGATTGCCAGGCGACCTTAATTGGCGTGGGTGGCTGAGCGCTTTTGCTCGAGTGGCCAAGACGAACGCGTTTGATTTCGGTGCATTTAATACAGTCAACCTCGGAAATATCAGCGGCCTGTCCGGTGTAGTGGGCGGAAACATTGGGTTCATCTTTGTCAGAATAATCAGTTTCTTTGGAGAGGGATTTGTTTTCGGTGTCGTAAGAAAATTTAATTCTTTTGACCCGAATTCTTTCGTGACCGGCACCATTTTGATCAATGGGGGTGACAAGATAAAGTAACATTTGCACAATCCGCCGGTCAGCTTCAAAATTACGAATATAATCGGCATCTTTAGGATTTAAAATTAAACGCGCATTTTGATAAAGATCAATCATTTTTTGAATGGCGACCATCTGTGCTTTGATCTCGTCAATTAAAGTGGCTTGGTCTTTGAGAATATTTTTAAGTTGATCAAGCAAAGCCAAAATTCGATTAATGTGATCAGTAAGGGCAGTAGTGTTGTCTGAAAGGGTGATGATTTCGTCGAGAAGTTGATTAATTTGGTCAATGATTTTTTTGGCATCGGCGTTGCTAGTCGGGAGCTTAGCCACTTTCCCTTTGGCGGTGGTGGCGCCATCAATATAAAGCTGTCTCTGAGAAGCCTTATCGCCGCTGGTGGCCAGGGTTTTGAGGACGAGCGTTTTGTCCTTGACTTTATCAAGCGGTTGAGTGGGGGTTTTACCGGTTTGTTTGGAACAACTTGAAGCGATCATTAGGAGGATGAAAATGACTGCAAGGGCGCCTAAAATATAAGGCCAGAAAGCCACAATAAAAGCCCAAATCGCCTTGCCCGCTGCTTGCATCCCCGCTTTAGAAAATCTTTTTTTAACACCCTCAATTAAGGCTTTCTTTTTTTGAATATAAAATTCTTTGGCGCGATCAGTTAGTTTTTTTCTTTGATTTTCTTGGACGCTTTGATTTTGACCATCTTCGCTTTGATTTTGGTTTTCGGGATTATCTTTTTTTGATTGATTTTCTGGTGATGATTCTTGATTTTGTTCTGATTGTTGAGCTTGCGTTTCTGTGTTATCTGGCGATTGTTTTGGTGGCGGCGGTTCGTCCATTTGGGGATTAAAATTTTCAACTGGTGGTTTCTGGGCATTTTCGATATTGGGAGTTTCGTCTGGTTTGGGTTGATCAGTGCCGATTGTTTCTGATCCTTGAGCGGTTTTATTGAGTTCTAAAGGTTTATTTTCAAAATTGGCCATTTGAGCTTCTTCAAATTCAGCTCGGCTGACAATTTTTTTTCGGCCAATATATTTATTTTGCTCTTGCTTATTTTGCCTTTTTGACCCGTCAGGCATCCCTCTCCTTATTAGTTCATTACTAAAATCTCTAAGACCAAATCTTAGTTAATTGATTTCTGTTGCGCTTATATTATATCAAAATCAAAAAAAAGTATCTAACCATTTTCACCCCATTTCGTAAATGGGGTTGGTTTTGCTATTTAATATGAATCATCAATCTTGAGTCCATTGCTTTGGTCATTTTTTCTAAGAATTCAATTGACGGGTTGGCATTACCAGATTCAACCCGGGCGATAGCCGATTGTTTCGTGCCAATTTTTTCAGCCAGTTCTTTTTGGGATAAACCTTTTTTCAGACGAATCTTAATTAATTCGGAGATAAGTAGATATCGTAGTTCGAGTTTTTTATATTCTTGAGCTACTTCTTCATTTTTAAGTAACTCTTTTTTAACATCTTCCCATTCTTCCATTTTAGTCCTCCATCTAATTACAATATAACATATATGTTATATTTATATCAATAGTCGTATTCTAGTAAGAGCAATTTTTAACTCTTTTGATGGTGTTTTTTGACTCTTTTTTTGAAATGCATGCAACAGATAAATATCTTTTTCTTTAAATATATAAAATATTCTAATTTCTTGTTTTCCACGAATTCTTAATTCGTATAAATTATGAGCAACTTTTTTAGAATGAGGCATATTTAATAAAGGACCATATTGTTTTAATAAATCAATAGTGTGGGCTATTTTAGCAATAGATGACGGAGACAGTAATTTAATAAATTCTTTTACGGGTTTCTCGTTTCTATTTGTTGTAAAGAAAAATACTTTCCAGCTCATAAATTTATTATATCAAAATCTCTTTAACCCATTGACTTTTAAAAATTTTAAGAGTAGAATAGAGCTAGTTTCAAAGGGAGGTGTACCTTGAGATGAGAAAAGTGTGGTTTCTTGTTTTGATGATAATAGTGTTGTGTTCCACAACTTCTTTTGCTGACAGGACTGTTAAGAAAAATCTTGGTGATATTAATAGTGATGGCGTGAAGGAAATTGCTGTCGAAGATTGGTCTATTGGGTCATCTGGTGAATCGGCAATGATTAAGATTTTCTCTGGCAAAAAACAAGTTTTGGGACCCATAGGATTAAGCGGCGATACGGCTGATGGTTACAAGATTATTGGGAAACAGGTTATTGTTTGGACTGGAGATTGGCAGACATCGCAATCCAAATGGGAACCGCATTACTACGACATAAGATGGTATAGCTGGGATAAAAAAGCAAAGAAATTTGTAATTATCAGAGAAGCATTCACGAAAAATTCTTATGATCATAAACAGGCTGAGAAGATCTTACCAAGAATAGCTGTCAACCAAGGTCCAGGTTTGGTTCTAAGTCATAAAGCAACTTTTGCCAAAGAAGCAGTTTGTATTGCTAATCAAAAATATGATTATCATAAACTGTTGGATGTTGCTGACGAATACGAGGGTAACGGGGAAAACAAGTGTAGTGAGTACGGGCATATGTTCAGAGTTGTCCTTGGATGGAAAAAAGATGGGACATCATCCCTGTGTTATGTAATGTTTACACGTAGTGGGCAACAGTTATTTAAACGTTGGCCATAAGTTTCTATAATACTACCTACGGGCGAAAGCCCGTTTTTTAGTTCAAGGAAGTTGAAGACTGTATAAAAGATCGTTGGAAGTAAAATATAGGGTTTTGTTATCGGAAGAAAGCATCAAATTTTCGGCAGCGATCATATCTTGATTTTTTTCATTTGAATATGAAAGATTAGTTACTTTGCCATTTTTTATATCGATCTTGTAAAATTTATCATTTTCCGTTTCTTTCTCCTTAACGGCTAAAACGAAAAAACTGTTATCAGGTGACCAGGCTGTTTTTTCAACTGAAGTTTGGTAGTTTAAGTCTTTGTTGTTGGTGCCGTCGAATTTAGCGTAAGATAATCTAAAAATATTATCATTTTGGTAAAAACGACCATAAACAAAATATTGACCATTGGGCGAAGAGATAACTTTGTTGAGGCGATCATCGTTAAAAATATCGGAGACGGTTTTCATTTGAATATCTAAATATTTTAATTTAACACCACTAACATCTGTTGGTGGTCGCCAAAAGCCCAATTTCTGAAAATTATCGAGCCAAGTAAAGCTGTAATCAGGTAAGTCTAGATCAATTATTTTTTGCTCGCTGCTGCCATCAAATTTAGCGCTGGCTAAATAATTTAAATTTTTTTCTTGATCTTGGAATTGATAATAAATATTTTGGCTGTTATTTGACCAAATTACAGATTGAATGTTTTTGTCTAAATCAGTTATTTTTTTGGTTTTCAAATCTAGTAGTTGAGTTGAGGTGTTGGTATATGGTTGACTGTTCTTAAGAATTAATTTGTTCTTGTCAGGTGACCAAATGACATCATAGGTGTACAAAATATCATCAGGATATAAGATTTCAGTTTTTTTTGTTGAGATATTAAATTTTTTCAATTTAACACCTTGATTACCAAAATAATATAAAGATGAGCCGTCTTGACTTAGCTGAGGGAAAAATATTTTTTCTCCTACGTTTATTCTAGAAAAAACTGTCTTAGCAGAAGGTGTGATTTTGATTACGCCAAAAGAAAAAAGAACAAAAATGATTAAACCAATAAATGCTACTGCACCAAAAATAAGGTAAACATTAATTTTTTTCATATTTTATTTTCTCCATCGGCCGAAGCCTTCAATGTCATTAATGCTTTTGTAGTTATGATAAGTTTCTTCTCTTACAGCACCTGGATGGCCAGCGTTACCTTCGATTGTGTGCAGTGTTCCGTTGCTGTCTAGTGACACCACAATACCTACGTGGCTTTTCTTAAAATAAACAAGATCACCAGGTTGAGGTGTGCCAGATTCTCTTGTGAAAGAAATTTGATATTTACCAAACCAGTCGTATAAAGCTTTTGCACCAGCAATAGAAGGAATATTGTAACCAGCTTTTTTATAAACCCAACTAGCAAAGTAAGCACACCAAGCGTCTCCAGGATTTCCGCCATATTTCAAAACAGCTCCTTTGTCATCTCCTACCTCTTGCGTTCCCAATTCTGTTTTTGCCACAGCCACAATGTTACCGCTACCAGCCAAAGAGACACAATAAAAATTATTAAATGCTGGTATAACTCGAGCTACATATTTTTGAGATTCCGTTTTACCTTGCCAATCATGCCCACCGTTATATTGACCAGCCACATCTTTTAGTTTATCTATATCAGTAGTATTTCCTCCGGCACCACTCATTGCCAATTTGTGGGCAGCAGAAAAAGCGGCATCCCATAAATTCTGAACATCCATTGTCCCGTCGCCATTGCCGTCTTGCTTGTTACTTTCCCAAGTAGCTGGCATAAATTGGAAAGGACCTTGGGCGCCAACGCCTGAGCTATCCCAATTTGTTTGATTGGCATCCGGCCATTTTTTATAACTAGAGTCTGCCACCGAGCGATGCTCGCCAACAAAAATGGCGGCGATAAAAGCCGGTTGAACTTTCCATTTTTGACCAGCTTTGTCGAAAATTGTTTTATAAGGTTCGGGTACATTAGAGCAGAGGCCAACTGTTCCTTGCGTATATCGTGTTGGATCGCCACGGTGAAAACCAATCCAGGTGGCCGCAAAAACAGCCATCACCACAACGACGCCGGCGCAGCCGACATATCCTAATATTTTTTTAAAATCAGACATAAATAATTTTAAATTCTAAATTTTAAATTTCAATTCAATTTTAAAATTCGAATTTCGAATTTGATTTAAAATTTTAAATTTGAAATTGAAAATTTTACTCCGTTGGTGTTTATAGTGGCACGCTGTTTTGAGTCGTGATGGTTTCGGCGGGCGGCTCGGGAGGAGTAGGTGGGGCGGCGGCCATTGGTTTTTGAGTCTCAATTGGCTCACCTCGATTCGGCGAAGCGGGTGGTACTGGTGGTGGTGTGGGTGGAGTTTGAGACGTTGATAAAGTTTCCCCGCCTGCATCGCTTTGCGAAGCATTGCGGGCAGGTGCCTCTTCCGGCCCGCCTTGACTCGCGTCAGTCGAGGCAGGATTCATTTCGACTTGCATTTCTAGTAATTCCTGCGGGTTAGTGGTAATTAATTGATCCTCAGTGTATGAGGCGATTACTTTAATGGCCACATGATTTAACCCGGCAAAAAAGAGTCCCTCGCCGACTTCGCATTCCAAAAGCAGAAACTTTTCACCTTCAGTTAAATTAAAAACTTGAGCGACTTTATCAATTGAAGCGGTTGATTGTTTCATTAAAATTTGCATTGAAGAGTTGTTGACGACCGAGCGGCCGTATTTAGAATCAATAAAATCTTCAACATCTTGAGAGATAATAGTTAAACCCAAATAATATTTGCGGGCGCGTTTGGCCAAAGCATAAAGGAATTTACCGGAGTCTTCGTGTTGCATCATCCACCACGCCTCATCAATGATCATAATTCTTCTTTTTTGGTCAAAACGAACTCTTTGCCAGACGTAATTTAGAATCATATACATCGCAATTGGTCGTAAATCTTCTTCTAAATCACGGACGGAGAAAACAATAAAACCGTTGGTTAAATCAAAGTTGGTCGGTTTGTCGAAAAGTCCTTTGAAAGTACCTTCAGTGTATTTGGAAAGCCGTTTGACTAAGCTGTCACCACCGCTCATATTGCCTAAAACAGATTGCAGGTCGGATAAAAGTGGCGGCGTATTTTTTTGACTTTCAACGTCTGCCGTAATATCACGCAAGGCATAAGTTTCATAAAGGGCTTTTTCTAAAATCGCATCTTCTTCGGGTGTTAACCCGGAAACCATTAGAGAAACTAAGCCGTGGAGCATGGTCACGTTGGAACGTAAAATATCTTCGCCGGAAGCGCCGGCTTGAACACCGGTGCCGGTTTTAGGTAAATCAAAAGGATTAATTCGTTTGTTGGAATTTAAAGAAATATTTAGGTAATTTCCGCCAACCGCCTCGCATAAGGTTTTATATTCATTTTCCGGATCAATAATAATCACGTCAGTGCCGAGCATTAAAGAACGTAAAGCTTCAAGTTTGACAGCATAAGATTTACCGGCACCAGCCTTAGCAAAAACAACGGAATTGGCGTTTTCCAAATTGAAACGATCGAATAAAATCAAAGAGTTATTGTGGCGGTTAAGGCCGTATAAAATGCCGTCGTTGGAAGACAAAGTGGCCGAGGTAAAAGGAAAAGTGGTGGAAAGCGAAGCGGTGTCAAGATTGCGGACAACTTTTAATTCATCAATTCCTAGGGGCAAAGTAGAATTGAAACCTTGCTCCATTTGGAGTAAGGACTGCTTAGTGTAAATTAACATCCCGCCCAAGGTTGATTCTAATTGTTCGGTAATGGTATTTAATTCGTCCACACTTTTGCCATAGATAGTAAAATAAAGGGCGTATTGAAAAAGTCGAAGCTCGCCTTTTTGTAAGACATCGCGTAAAGATTCAATGTTGGAAACAGCTGTTTCCAGTTCTGGATTTCTAACCATCCCTTTTTCCTGTTCAATGGCCAGCGATGATTCCAATTGCCCCGCTTTTTTCTTGAGTTGGGTCATTGTTTCTTTGGTGGAGATAGGGTAAACAAACATCGAAATATCTAAGGTAATGTCGTAATTAATAATTGGTGCCAGCCAATTAGTTTGGACATAACGAGGATAAGTAAAAACAAATAAAGTTCTAACATAAAGACTGCCAAGCTGCAAATAGTTTGGTTCAATTTTAAACGCGGCCGGAGCAATTAAATCTAAAACCGAAGTCATCCCTTGTTTATAAAATTCAGTTGTCTGCGAAAAAACACCCGGGCCGGTATTGGGTTGTTCTTTCCAAAAATTGCCCGGTTTATTTTGAGTGGGTTGGTTGGGTTTTTCTTTAGCTGAAGATTTTACTGATATGGGTATTTGGTTCATTTTAATAATTCCGATTTAACAACCTCGCCGGTTAAATTTTCGGCTTCGGTTAGTTTTTCTTTATTGGCTTCTTCGGGGTTATAGACACCGTAAAGTAATTCAATTAGTTGTTGAGTGTTAAGTTTAGCGGTTCTAATCCCAATGGTGCCCAGGCCGGTTTCAATCACTTGGACTCGTTGCTCTAGTTCTTTGGTATAAGTTGTAAATTCGTCATTGGAAAGCAGAGTTTGGGGCTCACTACCTCTAGAGAGTGGATTAGTGGGGCCAACTTTTGGCGGGATGATAAAAGGCACCACGACATAAAATCTTTTATCCATAATGTTGGCTAAATTAATTAATCTTTTAATAAAATCAATGTAGTCTAAAGTTTGGCTGCGGAGAAGCTCGTTTGGTTGAGAACCAGCTTTTTCCGAGAGCTTTTTAAGATAATTGCTTAAATCAAGTTTTTTTGATTGCATTAAAATTTGGATTGGAAAGTTTAAAGAGTTCAAGAAATTTTGATAAGCATAAACGATGGCGTTTTGCTCTTGCTCGCTTTTTAAGGCAAAGTTAATTGAAGAGCAAAGTAAAATTTGCCTTAAATTACCATCTTTTAAAACAACAGTGTCGTTGCGAATTTCCGCAAATTTAAGAGTGTCTTGGGTGCTGCCGACTTGCTTTTTATTGTTACCAAAAAGTGCCAATATCCCTCCTCGTTTTGTTTCTATTTCTTCCCTTGAGTGTCTAGCATGTAGGCCAGTTTTTCTAACTCTGATTTTTCGATTCTGCGTTTCGGGGCGGCTTTAACCGTGGTGACCTTCTTTTTTGCAATTTTGATAATTGATGGATTAAATCCTTGGCGTTGCCAGATACGAATTTTCGGTCGTGATAAATATAGGAGGCCGGCTCTCACAAAATAAGATAAAGGTTGATCTTGAATTTTTAAAAAGGCCAAGGCTAAAGCAACAATTGTGATCGGTAAAGCCAAAATCCAAAAAATAAAGTTGCCTTTTAAGCTTAAAAAGAGGAGATAGTCAACCACGCCACCAATTAATAAATATAAAAATTGGATCAATGTTAGCGGGCCGACAATTTTATCTTCCATATCAATACCCTGGGGGACTTGAAATTGCACTATGCCTCCTTTCTACGTTAATTTTATTATAACACGGCTGGTAATTTTAAGCACCCTAGCAATGGGTGGAAAAAGAGACCTTGACAACGATCTAAGCTCAATTTATGTTATAAATACAACTTAAAAATATTAAGAGAGCAGGAAGGGATC